>NZ_JBGMNJ010000008.1:0-210878 GCF_051336815.1 Pantoea sp. C2G6 | reverse complement strand
GGAATTGGTAGACGCGCTAGCTTCAGGTGTTAGTGTCTTAACGGACGTGAGGGTTCAAGTCCCTCTCTTCGCACCAACGTTGTCACTCCTCTGTTTTTCCCGCTGTGATTATTCATCTCCTTTTAATTCTCTTTGTCAGACGCCCTATCCCCTTTTTCGTTTTTAACTCAGATGAAAATTCACTGAGATAGCCGCCATGCCGCCCGCTAAGGCGAGACAGGATGGCAGCAGCAGATAATGGCGCAGACGCGGGGTAAACAGCATCCCGATAGTCAGCAACAGCGTAATCACCATCACTATCCGCCACTGATTAAAGCTCGGTTCCCATAGCGCAAACAGCGGCAGCGCGGCACAAGGCAGTAACACACCCCACCCGCTATC
Organism: Pantoea sp. C2G6; assembly: GCF_051336815.1. Lineage (NCBI taxonomy): Bacteria > Pseudomonadati > Pseudomonadota > Gammaproteobacteria > Enterobacterales > Erwiniaceae > Pantoea > Pantoea sp. C2G6. The sequence continues at coordinate 210,497 of NZ_JBGMNJ010000008.1, read as the reverse complement.
CAGTTTCTTCCCCAGTATCCAGCTCACTCCCCACAGGCCGCAGGCGGCAATGATGGCCATCCCCATAGCATCAACCTCAAATGATAAGCATTCCCATTATCATATGATAGTTTTTTGCTCCCCGCAGCCTGTTTTTTTCTGGCCCGGCGGCGAAGATGACAGATCCGTTGGAAAATGCTAGATTGCGGCCGATAACACTTTTAATAACAGCAATAATTTGCTCACTGTCCGGCACGCCTTTTTTGCCGGCTTGCGCTTTGATATTTCAGGGCCGTCACGAGTATTTATAATGAAATTACAATCCTATGAAGAACTAAAACACAGCAAATATCGTCTTTCGCTGCTGCTTTTTCTGTTTTTAAATATTGCCGTTTCTCTGTTTTATCTGTTGCCTGCCATGAGCAGTGACGGGAGCGGCACGACCCTGCCGGTTATCTGCATCGCGGCTTTCAGTGGTGTCATGCTGACCTCATATTTAATCTGGAATAAAGCAAAACTTCCGTTATTAAATCCGGTAGCGCTGCTGCTGGGAGCATTCTGGGCCTGGCATATTAATTATCGCTTTCATCAGGTGTTCTATTTCGATGGGGGCTTTCTTATTATCAGCTTAATCAGCGTGTTATTTATCAGCGCCATCGCCCTGAGCGATTATCTGGTCGCTTTCTGGCTGCATGTCACACCGCCGGTGGTGACCGTGCTGCTGCTGGATGAGGGCCAGCATCTGCCGCTGATCCTGCTGACCATCACCCTGCCGCTGATTGGCTTCTCGCTGCAACATCTGATGCGCCGCCGCGCCGACAACTTTACCCTGCGCCTGATGCACCAGCTGTATGAAGAAAAAGAGACCTTCAGCGATCTCAGCATGCTCGATCCGCTCACCGGGCTCTATAACCGCCGCGGCCTGAAGAACCGGCTCGACAATATTCTGCATAACCATGCAGGCAGCCACTATGTCCTGCTGCTGGATATTGATCACTTCAAGGCCTATAACGACAATTATGGTCATGCCATGGGCGACCAGGCGCTGGCGCGGGTCTCAGTCGCGATCCGGGATGCGGTGCGTTCGCGGGATGTGGTGACCCGCTATGGCGGTGAGGAGTTTCTGGTGCTGATGACCAACGTGAACAGTTCGATCGCCATGAAGCTGGCAGAGCGGATCCGTCAGTATGTGGCTGACCTGGAAATTCCCCATCGTTTCAATGAAACCGTCTCAACCCACGTCACTATCAGCGCTGGCATTGCGCCTATTTACGATCATGAATTTGATCAGGCGGTGGCTAATGCGGACAGCGCGCTCTATGTGGCTAAAAATCAGGGGCGAAACACGCTGCTCGCCTGGGAAGATTTACCCCGCAAATCGCCTCAGCCCCTTAGCGAACTGGAGTAATTACGCAACACCCCTCCGCGGATAAAGCGAGCCTGGACTCCGGCTCACCCGTTTTATTCTGCCTGCGGATCTGATTGCCGCCTCTCCGCTGCCAGGGATGGCTGTTTTTCTGTACGACTTGTAGAGTTAATCAATAACGATTATCATTTGCTTTCTTATCTACACGTTGGCGGATCGGCATGGCAACCGTAACAGCTCAGACACAGCGTTTCAGCGCACAGACGATGATCTTCCGGCAAAACGACCGCCCGCTGGCGGAAAGTTTGCAGGAGCGGCTGCAACAGCAGCGCAGCTATCTGCTGGAGTCAACCCGACTCAGCGAGCCTGCCCCGTCCGACAGTCAGACCCTGGCCGAATGGTCTCGCACCGACGCCTTTGCCCCGCTGATCCAGCGCTACAGCGACTATCTTTATCGCGATCACCCCGATGCGGTGCGTGAAGCGAAACCGGTGCTCTCACTCTGGGCGCAGTGGTATTTTGGCCTGCTGCTCCCGCCGCTGCTGATGGCTCTGCTCCAGGAATCACGCGCGCTGGACTGCTCGCCAGAGCATATCCGGGTGGGATTCCACCCGCATGGTCATCCGGCTATCTTCTGGATTGAGGTGCAGGAAGATGAAGAGGCGCACTATCTTAATCCGCGGCAGCGCATTGATCGGCTGATACAGCAGCATCTGATCCCGGTGGTGAATGGCATCACCCAGCATGGTGACATCAACGCCAGGCTCATCTGGAACAATATGGGTTACTCATTCCAGTGGTTCCTCGGCGAGCTGAAAACGCAGATCGATGAGTCGCTGGTGCTGCAACTGGAGCAGGCGCTGTTCTTCACTCAGCGGCTGCTGGATGGCAGCGATAATCCCCTCTATCGCACCATGATCCCGCGCAACGGCGAACTGGTACGCCGCAGCTGCTGCCAGCGTTACCGCATTCCCGACGTAGAGCAATGTGGCAACTGCACCCTGAGCGGCAGCTAAACCTGTTCTGAACTGACGAAATCTCCGTTTATCTCGTTTACAGCTTCTGAGGCTTATGGCAATTTCTACGCCTTCGATCAGCCTGGAGAGAAAGATGAGTCTGGAGTCTGTGCGCCAGTTCTTTGCCGAACACGCCCCTGAAATTGAAATTATTGAACTGCCTGTCAGCACCGCGACGGTGGAGATGGCGGCCCGCGCCCACGGCGTGACGCCAGGCCAGATTGCCAAGACGCTGTCCCTGAAAGTGAAAAATGATGTGGTGCTGATCGTTACGCGCGGCGATGCCCGGCTGGATAACCGGAAGCTCAAGGCGGCGCTGGGGGCGAAAGCACGGATGTTAAGCGTGGACGAAGTGATTAACTGGACCGGCCATCCGGTGGGCGGCGTCTGCCCTTTCGGGCTGGAGAATCCGCTGACCGTTTACTGCGATGTCTCACTGCGCAGTTTTGCTGAGGTGTTGCCCGCCGCTGGCGCTATCCATAGCGCCGTCCGCATTACTCCGCAGCAGATGGCCGAGCTGACCGGCGCCCGCTGGGTAGATGTCTGCGAAGCGATTTAAACCGCATGCCGCGCAGCGCCCCGGCAACGCCCGCCAGCCAGCGGGCGCGATCTTCCCCGGTGGCATCAGGCGGTAAGACGGCTGAATGCCTGTTCGATAATTGACAGCAGCAGGTCGTTGTCCACCTTGTGCAGCAGATGCACAGACGCGCCACAGTTGTCAGGCACCCCGACGCTGACCCGCAGCGGCTGACGATAACGCCAGCTTTTGCCTCGCGTCGCTCCTGGCCGCAGTTCAATATCGACCCGGTAGTCGATGCCCGAGGCCACCCGCTGATTCAGCAGCCAGGCGACCACCAGCGCATCGTGGATCCAGCATCCTGCCAGCTGGCGGGTCTGCATCGAATAGTCGATCCACGGCCGCAGCGTGTCACGCACAAATCGGGTCAGCGGATGATCCACCGCGGTCAGGCGGGTTAAATCCTGCTGGGTCAGCAGCGTCTGGGTGGTGACATCCATCGGCACCAGCGTCAGCGCGGCCCCGCTGTGCAGCACCTGATGCGCCGCTTCAGGATCGAGGCCAAAATTGGTGTCTTTGATGTAATCATCCAGCGCGAACACGCCGCCCATGATCACAATCTCCGCCACCGATTCCGCCATCGCCGGATAGCGCTGCATCGCCAGGGCGACGTTGGTCAGCGGACCAATCGCCACCAGGGTAATTTCGCCCGGATTATCGCAGATCAGTTTGCCGATGGCGTCAGCCGCATCATCCGCGTCAGCAGGCAGATCGTCGGGCTGCCGGACATTCTGCCACAGCTGACCCAGCGCCAGCTGATTAACCCGGTTATCCAGCGTTTCACGCCACGGCGCGGGATCTTCCCGCAGCGCCTGCGTCGCCCCCTGCACCACCGGGATCGACAATCCCAGCCGGGTGATCAGATCTTTAGCGACCCTGGCCCCGACGGCACTGGGCGTATTGCCCGCGACGGTGGTGATCATTTCCAGCGACAGGGCTGGTGAAGCTAAGGCCAGCGCAATCGCCAGCCCATCATCGGTGTTGGCACCCGCGATACCGTTGCCGGGATCGCAATCAATAATAATTCTCTTCATATTTTTATAAGTTAACTCTGGGTTTACGGCTTACAGCCGCAGGATTCACCAATTTCAAGATAGTGTGGAAACTCCTTTAGTTGCGCTTCACTCTGCCCCTCTTTCAGCATATGAATGGCGGAGCGCGCCATTTCACGCAGTGGCTGACGCACGGTCGTTAAGGTCGGGACCTGAAAAGCGGAATGATCGGTGCCGTTGAAACAGACCAGCGCCACATCCTGAGGAACGCGGATCTGGTGTTCGGAAAACGCCCGCAGTGCACCAATCGCCTGACCTTCGTTACTGGTAAACAGCGCACGCGGCACAGATTGCCGGGCAATCATGGTCTGCGCGGCGGCATAGCCGCCCTGCGGGGTGTAACTGGCCGCGACCATCAGCGATTCATCAACCACCAGACCATGCTCCTGCATCGCATCCCGCCAGCCCTGAATACGATCCTGCGCATTCAGCATCTCGACCGGACCGGTAATGATGCCGGCCTGCTGATAGCCGTGGCTCAGCAGATGCGAGGTCACCTGCCAGGCGGCCTGACGTTCATTGACCCGCAGCATATTGACGCCCGGCTGCGGCGCAACCCGCTCCAGCATCACCAGTGGCGTGCCGCTGGCTTTGATCAGGTCGATATAAGGATGGCGATCCACGCTGTTATAAAATAGCCCGTCCACCTGCCGGTTCAGCAAGCCCTGCACTAACTCCAGTTCGCGCTGGCGATCATCGCCCGCGTCGCCCAGCAGCATGACATGACCGTTGTTCATCGACTCCTGCAACAGCATGTGTGCCATGGAGGCCACAAAAGGGTTGCTGATGTTCGGCACGACCAGGCCGAAGGTTTTGGTGTTACCGGAGGCGAGCGCACGGGCGGCGGCGTTGGGCCGGTAACCGGTCGCTTTAATCGCCTCCAGCACCCGCTGCCGGGTTGCATCGGCGACCGGCCGGGGTCCGTTATTAATCACATAGCTGACGACTGCTACTGAGGTGCCTGCCGCTTTCGCTACTTCACTGCGGGTCACTTTTCCCGTTAACGACTTAGGCACATCACTTTCCTCCATAAAAAAACAGGCCGCATTACACGGCCTGCTGATTTTGCTGCGTTGCCCGGCTAAATCGCATCGTCGGGCAGGTTGAGATCCCGCCCTCGCGTTTCCGGGGCAACAAAGGTGGTAAAGAACCCGATGGCGGCCATCACCGAGAAGTAAACCGCAATCGGCCACCAGTGGCCGCTATAGGAGAGCATAGCAGCGGCAATCAGCGGTGCTGTACCACCGGACAGAATTGAGCCCAGCTCTTTGGCAAACGCCATCTTCGTGTAGCGATGATGCACGCCGAACATCTCCACGCCCCAAGCCGCCTGCACCCCATAGATACCCAGTGATGCCAGCGCCATGCCGACCACGATAACCGGGATCACCAGCATCGGTTCACGGGTGTCCAGCAGCGTAAAGGCGGGCCAGGCGTAGAACATCAGTAACAGGCAGAAGGCGCGATAGACCACCCGGCGACCAAAACGGTCTGACAGCCAGCCCGCAAACGGAATAATCAGAAAGCCCAACAGTGAGGCGAGGAACACCGCCGTGGTCGGCACCGACTTATCCACCATCAGGACTTTAGCGACATAACCGACGATAAATCCCTGCGCCAGATAAGAGGGACCATTTTCACCGATGCGCAGGCCGACCATAGTCCAGAACGCGCGGGTACGCTGGAAGAAGGGGCGCTGATCCACCACCGGCGCCGCCAGCACGCCAGCGCGTTCCGCTTCCATTTCCGCTTTTCTGCGCTCAAACACCGGGGTTTCGCGCAGATGACGTCGAATCCACAGAGCCACCAGCGCAATCAGCGCGCTGCTGAGGAACGGAATACGCCAGCCCCACTCCAGCAGGCTTTGTTGATCCATCTGCACCACCAGCAGCCAGACCAGCGAAGCCAGCAGCGTGCCGCTGTTAGAGCCCAGCGCGATAACCGACGAGACCAGCCCGCGGCGTGCGACCGGCGCATACTCTCCCAGCATCACCGTGCCACCGGACAACTCCGCACCGGCACCGAATCCCTGGGTGAAGCGCAGCAGCACCAGGCAGGCCGGCGCCCAGACGCCAATCGAGGCGTAGCTGGGAATTAACCCGATAAAGGTGGTGGAGGCCCCCATCAGGATAATGGTGGCGATCATCACCACTTTCCGGCCTTTACGGTCGCCGAGCCAGCCAAAAAAGAGCGCCCCGATAGGCCGGGCGACAAAGCCGACTGACCAGGTGGCGAAGCTGGAGAGCAACGCCATCGCCGGGGTCGATTCTGGAAAGAAGACGTCACCAAAAATAATACCGGCGGCCAGACCATAGAGCGCGAAATCCGCATACTCCATTGCCGTGCCTAACCAGCATGAGAAAGTGGCGCGCCAGAAATCTTTGCGGCCTGAAGAGGTGTTGAACCGCTCATCGGCGGCTGAGGAGGAAGGCAGTGATGCCTGCTGATTAACGGAGCTGTGTGCCGTCATAATCCTATCCCTGAGTGCTTGTGCAGATCGATAAACGCCCGTCCGTGGGTCGGTTCCCTGATAAAAAAGGGAATTTCCCGGTGACGACGTTCAGTGGACTAACCATGATGAAAGGTTAAAGGATTCCCTGGTGTTGGAATCATATTCACCGCTCCCGTTCGCCGATGTATTTTTCATCGGTCGCTTAAACAGAGCAAATGTAACTTAACAATCAATGGAGCCTGCCGTACATCGGGCACCGTGAGCAATCACTGGGGTCCTAGTTTATCTACGCGCGTAGATAAATCAAGTCACCCTGCCGAAAAATGTTAGTTAAACTTCACTATCACCCGGCGTCATCACGCATTTTTGTCGCAAATTCAGCCAGTTAATTGCAGATAATCGCACAAAAATAGTTCACCACTGAGGGTAAGTCAGCACTTTCGCTTATGATTAACAGCGAGGGAACGGCTAACCCTGCTCATCGCGCTACGTTGTCGCACAGTTCTGTGAACGGCGTGTGACAGCGGGCAGCCTCTGCGTCAACATGGCGTTACCTTAAATAACCGGACCGGGACGTTATGACGATTATCTTGATGCGACACGGTAAACCCGATCATCCTGCCACAGGGCGTCTGAGCGCCCAGGCGCTGGCGGCATGGTGCGAAGCCTACGATCTTTCCGCGGTCAGCGATGGCCCCCCGGCGCGCAGCATCCATATCGCCCGTCAGGCGGCGGTGGTGGTCTGTAGTCCGCTACCACGCGCGCGCTCCTCGCTGAGTCAGCTCGGCCTGCACCCGCACGAGATTGATGAGCTGTTCAGCGAAGTGGCGCTCCCGCTGCTGCGCGCCAGCGCCGTGCAGCTGCCAACCCTGTGCTGGCTGGCCCTGCTGCGGACGCTGTGGTTCTGCGGCTATGCGGGTGAAGCGGAGTCGTTGCGACGTGCGCGCAGCCGCGCCTCGGCGGCGGCGGAGAAGCTGATTGACCACTCACAGCGCGGCACGGTGCTGCTGCTCGGTCATGGCATCATGAACAAGATGATTGCGCGCGAACTGCGTAAACGTGGCTGGCAGGCGGAAAAACATGCCAGCAGCCGTCACTGGAGTTCCGCCATCTATCACCGCCCGTTTATCTGACCGAGCGGAAAGTAGCCCAGTACCTCACAGCCGGTGCCGACCCGCGGCGTGGCAATCACCTTACGTTGTGTCAGATCGATCACGCTCAGCGTGCCATCATCCTGATTCGCAATCAGCAGCTGTTGCCGATCCGGCGTGAAACAGCCATCCATCGGCATATTGCCGACCCTGATGTCGCCCAGTGGATTCAGCAGATCGTCAAACAGCGTCACTAACGGCTCCTGATCGCCAATCGCTACCAGCTGTTCCCCATCGGCACTGAAGCGCACCACCTGACAGGGCCGCTGATGCCCCGGCAGCGTCAGGCGCTGGCGAATACGGTGGCTTTGCCGATCGATCACATAGAGCAACGGCGCGTCGGCCGCGCTGGCCACCAAGTAGGGATGCTTTGGTGAGGCGGCGATGCCGGCAATCGGCCCCGGCAGCAGGATGGTATCAATCACCCGCCCTTCGGCTTCGCACAGATCCACCACGGTGATGGTGGCGTCCTCTTCGTTATCGGTAAACAGCTTACGGCCGCTGGGCGACAACGTCAGGCGATGGGCGTTGTGCGACGGGATCGGAATGATCTTTTCGACTTTGTCGCTCTCAGGATCGATCACCGCCACCGCCGCACTCTGCTCACAGCAGAGATAGACTTTGCCATCGCGACCCAGCTGGCCGCTGTGCGGCGACCGCAGCGGCGACAGATCGATAAAGCCGCTGATCTCGCGCCGCTGTAAATCAATCACGGCCACTTTATGGCCGGGATGCGGGTTGTTGCCGTGCACGCCGTCGCCATAAATCGGCACATAGGCTTTATTCCAGGGGGCCAGCATCAGGAGTTCATGCGGTCGCGGCGGAAAAGCGTTCAGCTCCCGCTCGACCGCGAACGTTTCCGGGTTGAGAAACAGGACGCGGTTGCCCTGCTTATCGACCGCCAGTAAACCGTAAGATGCACTCTGCATGCGCGCTCCTTTCTCAGTAAGTTCCTCTTAAGCGTAGACAATCGCTTCTGCGCTGTCTGATTCCAGCGATTGATGAGCCTGGCTAACACAGCGCTTTAACCGCAATCTCTGCGGGCTTTAGCAGCCACACCGCAGCATAGCTAAACCCGCTGGGGTGATATTCAGAAATTCCTTAATTCACCGGTGGATCTTATTTTTGTCATTGATTAACGCCGGTAAATTTATTATCTGACCCGTTTGTTTCCGTATTATCCTAAAGTCGAAAAAAGAGATAGCTACGCGATAAATAATGTTTTATTAAAAAGGTGCAGTGCAATTTAAATAGCCGTGAGGAAACTATCGCGCGCTTTTACACTGCGTCACCATCAGGGAAAACCGATCATCGCATCCCGCAGACAAAGAGATTGCAGCCCGCGTGCAACACCATCTGACGACGCGATCGGTGCAGCATTTAGCGCCTGCAACAGCGCGGGAATATAAAAATAACAGGTGAACCATGACTTCACATCGCCAACGCCCGGCTCATAAAATCTGGCGCAGCTGGAAGAGAATATCCTTCAGTAGCCAGATGCTATGGAATAAAAAACAGCAGAGTAAGCTCAGCGCACCGGAATATGATCCCGGCCAGGAAGAGAATGTCGTGCTGTTCGCCCAGCCAAAAACATTACCGGAGATCCCCAGAATCGTCTGGATGTACTGGCATAACGATGATCTGCCGACTTCCATGGCGCTGAATATCAGTAAAATCCGGCGGGATAATCCCGATCACCAGCTTCATCTGATTACCCAGCGCACCCTGGCGCAGTGGCTGCCCGATCTCGACTTTATCTCTGCTGACCTGACGCTGGCGCACAAAAGTGAAATCATCCGGCTGGAGCTGATTCACCGTTATGGCGGCATCGGCATCGATTGCAGCACGCTGCTGTTTGAGGATCTCAGCTGGGTGCATCGTGTTCACCAGGCGCGTCCGATGGATCTGATCGGCTACTACCGTGAGCAATCGACGCTGAATCTGCTCGCGCCCGTCACGGAGAGCTGGTTTCTGGCGGCCGCGCCGCACAATCCTTTTATCCGCGAATGGCTGAAACAGCTGGCACCGGTTAAAAACCTCGGCATCCAGAACTATGTTCATGAGCTGAAGAAGCGCGATGATTTTCCGCTGCTGGTGCAGAATATCGACAATCCCTCACGCCAGCTGCTGTCGCTGGCGCAGCAGGTCGCGATGCGTGAATACCGACGCGCCAATCTCTATCTGCGGAAAGGTGAGGCCAGCGCCTGGTACTACCAGCGCCTGCATGCTGACAGCAGCAGCGCCTTTGCCCGGTCAGTGTTGTTTCAGCAGCGACCGCAGACTCCGCCGCCGATTATCAAATTAACCGGCAACGAGCGGCTGCATCTCGATTTTAACCTGCGGCTTGGCCTCTACAACCGCCGCAGCCTGATGGGTGAGATGATGCACACCGCGCCCGCGGCGCTGGGACTGCCGTTAACCGTCAAAGCGCGCGCGTAGCCAGTGGGTGAAGGTCGTCACCGCCCGTGGCACCTGCGCCGCCCAGGGCCGCACTATCCATAAACGGCTGGCAAACGCTTCGACTGGCTGCCACGCTGGCAGCACCTGGATCAGTGAACCGGCGGCCAGTGCTTCGCGGGCGCTGAAGTCAGGCAGCATGGCAATCCCCAGCCCCTGCAAAGCCGCATCGCGTATCGACTCGCTGTTGTTGGTAGCGAAGCTGCCCTGAATACGCACCTGAACCGGTTCGCCCTGCGCGGTGGTGATAAAACGCCAGCGCGGTGACTCCACGCCGCGGGGATAGTAGAGGCAGTTATGCCGCGCCAGATCCGGCGGCGTCAGCGGCGTGCCCTGCGCTTTCAGATAGGCGGGTGACGCTACCAGCAGCGTCCGGGTTTCGCACAGCGGCAGCGCCACATGGGTCTCCGGCAGCTGGTCACTGTGGCGGATCGCCAGATCAAACCCTTCGCTGCTGAGCGACACAATGCGATCGGTCACCTCCAGTTGCAGGCGCACCTGCGGATAGTCGCGCAGAAAATCCCCGATAAGCGGCACCAGCTGCTGACGGGCGAAGGCCACCGGCGCGGTGACACGAACCAGGCCACGTACCGGCCCGGCGGTGTCACGCACCCCGAAAAAGCTCTGTTCGATGCGGGCAAACGGCTCGCGCAGCTCCTCCACCAGCTTCTCGCCCGCGGCGGTTAGCCGCACGCTGCGCGTGGTACGCTGCACCAGCAGCACGCCAGCTATCTCTTCCAGCTCTTTAATTTTCTGGCTCATGGCGGCCTTACTCACCTCAAGCCGCTGCGCCGCGCGGGTAAAACTGCCCTGCTCCGCCAGCACCGTCAGCCAGTGCAGATGATCCCACAGCGCATCAGTTTTCATCTCTTTCATGATTATTGTTCAGCATAGTGAATAATCATTTCAGCCTACGCGCTTTTTCTCAGCGGATAAAGCCGTCAACATAGGGCTCTTATTTACCGGGAGGAGTCCGCTATGCCACTGCTGCAATTCGATGTTATTCAGGGTCGTTCAGAGTCAGAACTGCGTACGCTGCTGGATGCAGCTCACCGCGCCGTGCTGACGGCGTTTAAAGTACCGATGCGCGATCGCTATCAGATTGTTCATGAAAACAAGCGTTACCAGATGGTTTTTCAGGACACTGGCCTGGGATTCAGCCGCAGCGACAACCTGGTGATGGTGAGGGTTTACACCAGCCCGCGCAGCAGCGAACAGAAGCAGCAGTTTATGGCTGAGCTGGCGCGTGAACTGCGGGAGCACTGCGGCGTAGAGGGCAACGATTTAATGATCAGCTTTATCACCAATGACAAAGGCGACTGGAGTTTTGCTGACGGCGAGGCCCAATATCTCACCGGCAAACTCTGAAATCGCCCCGGACTGCCGCACGCCCGACGGTGGCCGCCAGCCACCGTCACGCCTGATAACTTCCCTTCTGTAATGACACGCCTTTGATCTGCCGATTACCGCACAATTCGGCCCCGATATGTTGCAGCCCGGTGACAGCCAATATAGATTGTCGAAAAACCATCCCCCGAAGATGGCCGGTGACGTGAAGCCCCGCGTCACCCTGCAAAGAGAGGATTTACCGTTGTCCGAATTCGTGTCAGTCGTACTGTTTCTGGCCGCTATTGCAATCTATTCCTGTAAAGCCGGGCGTAACAAATTCTGGTTCACGCTGGTGTTAATCCTGCTGGTGCTGTTTGTGGTGCTGAACGCCACGCTCTATGCCAGCAACTATTTCACCGGCGACGGCATCAATGATGCGGTGCTCTACACCCTGACCAACAGCCTGACCGGCGCGGGTGTCAGTAAATATGTGGTGCCGGCGATTGGGCTGATTATTGTGCTGTTTCTGCTGTTCTGTCTGCTGTCGTGGCTGCTGCGACGGCGTCAGCATCCGCACCATATCGGCTGGTCGCTGCTGGCGGCGATCTGCGCGCTCGGCTCGGTGCAGACTACCCCGGCTTTTCGTCAGGTGACCTCCCTGATCCGCTCGCACACCCAGCTGGCCGGGTCCGACTTCGACACCTTTTACAAGGTGCCGCGCAAACGCATTGAACAGCCGCGACTCAACGTGGTTTATATCTATGGCGAAAGTTTAGAGCGCACCTATTTTGATCCCATCGCCTTTCCCGGCCTGGCCCCGGAGCTGAGCCGGTTGAAAGATCAGAGCATCGATTTCAGCCAGACCGAGCAATTGCCAGGCACCGACTACACTATTGCGGGCATGGTCGCCTCACAGTGCGGCATTCCGCTGTTCGCGCCGTTTGACGGCAATGCGTCTGCTTCACTTTCCAGTTTCTATCCGCAGAATGTCTGCCTGGGCGACATCCTGAAAAACTCCGGTTATGAAAACTGGTTTATTCAGGGGGCCGATCTGCGCTTCGCCGGAAAAGATCTGTTCCTGAAATCGCACGGCTTCGATCCCGCTAACCTCTATGGTTCGCAGGAGCTGAAAAGCCGCGTCGCCGATCCCGCCTACCGCAATAACTGGGGCTACTACGACGATACGGTGATGGAAGAAGTGTTTGAGAAATATCAGGAGCTGTCACAGGCCGGGAAGCCCTTTGCGCTGTTTACCCTGACCGTTGATACCCATCATCCCGACGGCTTTATTTCGCGCAGCTGTGAGCACAAGAGCTACAGCATCGAGGGGAAGCCTAACCAGTCCTTCAGCGCGGTCGCCTGTTCGCAGGAGCATGTGGCGCGGCTGATTGAGCGCATCAAAGCGTCGCCGTGGTTTAAAAACACCGTGATTGTGGTGACCTCCGATCATCTGGCGATGAACAACACCGCGCATCCGTGGCTGATTAAACAGCCGCGACGTAATCTGTTTATGGTGATCCGGGGTGATAAACCGCAGGCGGAACGGATTGAGGCGAAGCGCAGCACGCTGGATAACGGCGCGACGCTGCTGGATATTCTCGGTGGTGATAACGCCATTGGCCTGGGCCGCAGCAGCCTCTCTTCGCTCTCCCTTTCGACCCAGTTTGACGATATGAAGAGTAAGGTGACGAGCTGGAAGCCCGATATTATCCAGCTGTGGAACTTCCCGAAGAAGATGGACAGCTTCACGGTGGATCAGGCGAAGAACACCTTCAGTTTCTCAGGCACCACCTTTAAATTACCGATTCTGTTCCGCATCGGTGATAAACATATCGAGCCGATGCCGGAAGGGGAGTATTCGGCACCGCTGCGCTATCAGCTGGCCGATTTCGCCTCAGAGGATAAATTCCTTTGGGTGGATCGCTGTTTCAAAATGGCGCGCCTGTGGCAGCCTTCGCTGGCGCTCTCAGGGGATCTCTGCGTGGCGATGGGTCAGCTGGGGAGCACGCCACAGGTCACGCACATCGATAAACCGCAGTGGAAAGGCAGCGTGCAGTTTCCGCCGGGGGCCACCAGCAATGAGCGCTATCAGCAGAACCTGGCGCAGATCCGCATTGAAGATAACAACATTCGCTACAGCGCCGATAGCTTCCGGCTCGATGTCCCTGGCGCGCCGCAGAACGTCAAAAACTTTAGCGGCATCTCGCGGCCTGAAAGCTGGGGGCGCTGGTCTAACGCCAACCTCGCGCCTGAAGTGCGGATCGATTATGTCGATGCCCTGCCCGCTAAGTTCGATCTGGTGATTACCGCCCGTGCCTATGGCGCGAATGCGCATCAGGCGATTCCGGTCCGGGTGGGCAATCAACAACAACTGCTGTCGCTGGGCGAAGAAATATCTACCCATACCCTGCATTTTGACAACCCGGACGCCAGCCATAGCCTGGTGATTGCGCCCCCCGAACCGCAGATAAGTAACGTCGGCAATATCACCGGCCAGGACCCACGCAAGCTGGGCATCGGCATGGTCGAGATCAAAATTGTGCCTCAGTCTTAACCGCTGTTTTTCTCGGTGCCTCTGCGGCTGACCGCAGAGGCACCGCCTTCCCCCCTCTGCTAAATATTGCGACAGCGCTCGCACGCTGCTGCACGTTACTTGTTGTACTAATTGATATTTTTCAGCATGGCGCGCAAAATATAACCGGCCTGATGGCGACGCCACTTTTCTCTGTCATCATGCTGTTATCGCCGTATTGCCCAGGGAGAGGCCAGCATGACAAGCGCAGTGATGAGTACCCACAAGGCTTTTAAAGCTCTGCAACGGGCAGGGATCGAAGAGCAGCAAGCGGAGGCGATGGTGGAGATCTTTACAGAGATGCAGCAGGCTGAGCCAGCCGGAGAGGTCAGGAAACAGTTAGGTCAGCTTCAGACCAAAGCTGATCAGACTCACGAGCAGCTCAGCAGCGTGGAAAGAAAAACCGATAAGCTGGACATCCGCTTTAATGAGCTGGAAAACAAAGTCGATAAGCTGGACATCCGCTTTACTCAGCTGGAGAGCAAAGTCGATAAACTGGACATCCGCTTTAATGAGCTGGAAAGCAAAGTCGACAAGCTGGACTTCCGTTTTACTCAGCTGGAAAGCAGAGTCGATAAGCTGGACGCCCGCCTTACTCAGCTTGAGAGCAAAGTCGATAAGCTGGACACCCGCTTTAATGAGCTGGAAAGCAAAGTCGATAAACTGGATGTCCGCCTGACTCAGCTGGAAAGTAAAGTCGATCAGCTGGACATGCGTTTTACTCAGCTGGAGATACGCTTTACTCAGCTGGAGAGCAAAGTCGATACGCTGGATGTCGCTATCACCCGCATGGCGGCGGTTATGGAAAATCTCAGAAATGATGTGGTGACCCTGACAACGGATATGCGCTGGATAAAACGGTTATCGATCCTCATGACCACCACCCTGCTGGTAGCCGCCCTGAAAGAGATTTTCATCTGATACCGGAGCGGCCCGGTCAGCGCCTTACGCTTCCCACGCGGCTGACCGTCGGCACTGCATAGCCAGCCAGCAGCTAAACTACCGGGCTTGTTATTCCGCGCGGCCAGGGCTGGGCGGAGCGGCAATGGAGTGACGAAGCATCAGACGGGCATCAAAGCATGGCATCGGCCCGACGGCTTCGCCGCGAATTTCCGCAATCAGCCGCCGTGCGGCTTCACGGCCCATCTCATACACCGGTTGCGCCACCACCGTCAGCGGCGGTGTGACAATCTCACTCCACGGGAAGTTGTCATACATCACAAAAGAGAGATCGGCAGGGATACGCAGTTCGCGCTGGGTCACTTCCCGCAGCAGCCACATCGCCACCACGCTGTCAGAGGCCACCAGCGCCGTCGGTGGCTGCGGGCGCTGCCACAGTTCGGCCACGATCCGGGCGATCTCCGCTTCGTCCAGCGCATTCACTTTCACCAGCGTCGGATCAAATTCCACACCCGCGGCGGCAAAAGCCTGCATCATGCCGCCAACGCGCTGAGCGACCGGTGTCAGGCCAAAATCGCCGGGCGTGCGGTAGTCGGTCGCCAGAGCCATGCTGGTGATATAGGCGATATGGCGGTGGCCCGCTTCCAGTAACCGGCGGGTTGCCTCAGCAGCCACCTGGGTAAATTCACAGCAGATCGCCTCCACATCCAGATCGTTCACCGCACGATCAAAAAACTTCAGCGCCCTCCCCTCTTCCCGGACCTGGATCAGGTGGCTGTTGTGCTGATGCTCTGAACAGCAGGGCGCAACGATAATGCCATCAACCCGCTTTTCCAGCATCACCCGCACCGCGTCCTGTTCTGCCTGCAACTTCTCGTCGCTGTTACTGAGCAGCAAATGGTAACCGGCGGTACGCGCCACATCCGCCATGCCACGCAGCGCAAGGCCAAAATGGGGGTTTTCAATATCGCCGACAATCACCCCAATGGTATTGGAACGTCCGGTGTTCATGCTGCGGGCCAGGGCATTCAGACGGTAGCCCAGCGCGGAGGCCGCGCTGTTGACCCGCTCCTGCACCTCATCACTGACCGCCCCATAGCCTCCCAGCGCACGCGCCGCCTGGGCTTTGGAGACCTTTGCTGCGCGCGCCACATCCGCCACGGTAGGCGCTTTCGATTGTCGTTTCTGACTCGTCATAATTATTTTGAATCACAGGTTGATGACAGGAATATTGACGCCGAAAAAAGGCTGTGCTTAAACTCATTGTAACTCCTTGAGACCGGTCTCACAACGCCCACGTCTTAAGTTGTCACCTGCGTTGAGACCGGTCTCAATTATAATCGCCGGCTCAACAGTCTCTGATGTTTAAACCTGCAAAAACGGATGAGCTATGAAATCGCAAATCACACTGGGCAAACTGCTCGGCACCACGCTCGCACTCTGTTCTCTGTCGTTCTCTACGCTGGCTGCCAGCGACAACAATCCCTATGGGCTGATTGAACCGGGTCAGCTCCGCATCGCCAGCGTCGGCGACTCCAAACCTTATACCTTCACCGATGCCCGAGGTCAGTTCACCGGCTTCGACGTCGAATTCTTCAAAAACGTGGCCCATCGGCTCGGCATCGATAAGGTCGATTTTATTGGTCAGGACTTCTCGGCCATCATGCCGGCGGTCGCCAACGGTCAGTATGACGCGGCGGTGGCGGCTATCGGGATCACCCCGGCGCGTGAAAAAACCGTCGATTTTTCCACCGGCTATCTGGCGGGATTTCTCACCGTGCTGACCCGCCCCGACAGCGGCGTGAAGAATGTCGCCAGCCTGGCAAAACGCCGGCTCGGCGTGGTTCAGGGCACATTGCAGGAGAGCTATGCCGTCGCGCACTTCCCCCAGACCGATCTGGTGCGCTTCCCGGATAACAACAGCGCCGTCTCCGCGTTAAACAACGGCACACTCGACGCCACCTTCCTCGACTACGAGGCGGCAAAAAGCTACGCCGCACGCTTTAAGTTAGTCTCCGCCGCCGACATTCCCTCGTTTGATGCCCCGGCTGGCATCGCCATTGCCAAAGGCAAACCCGCTTTTAAAGCCGCGCTGGACAAGGCCATCAAAGCCGCCATGCAGGATGGCACCTGGCAGCGGCTCTATCAGAAGTGGTTCCCCGGCTCCCCGATGCCAAAACAGTATCTGCCTGGCGGGCAGTAAAGAGGCGGACGTTCGCGTCCTGAGTTAACCGGGGGAGACCCCGCACTGCATGGAGACGGCGATGGACTTGCTCACAATTCTTTCCCGCACCTTCTTTGATTTTCCATCCATGATGGAAGTACTGCCGCAGATGCTGACCACCGGGCTGGTCAACACGGTGATTATCTCACTGGCAGCAACCCTGCTCGGCACGCTGTTCGGGCTGCTGCTGGCGCTGATGGGCATCTCGCCTTCGCGCTGGCTGCGCCTGCCAGCCCGGATCTATACCGATCTGTTCCGCGGTCTGCCATCGATTCTGACCATTCTGCTGATTGGTCAGGGTCTGGCGCGCTTCAGCTACCAGCTGTTCGGTCCGACGCCCTACCCGCTGGGGATCTTCGCCCTTAGTCTGATCGCCAGCGCCTATATGGGCGAGATTTTTCGCGCCGGTATTCAGAGCGTTGAACGCGGCCAGATGGAAGCCTGCCGCGCGCTGGGGATGAGTTATGGCCGGGCAATGCGACGGGTGGTGATCCCACAGGGGATCCGCCGCGTGCTGCCCGCCATCGTTAATCAGTTCATCGCCATCATCAAAGATTCCTCGCTGGTCTACCTGCTGGGCCTGATGACCCAGCAGCGGGAACTGTTTCGCGTGGGCCAGGACGCGGCGGTGCTCAGCGGCAACCTGTCACCCCTGATGCTGGCCGGACTGTTCTATCTGATTATCACTGTGCCGCTGACGCACATGGTCAACTATGTCGATGTGCGTTATCGCACCGGGCGGCGTCGTCTGACCGCACCGCAAAGCGGCTTAAAAGAGGTGGATGAAGTCAGCGTGCCCGGCGGCGCGCTGGTCACTCAGCCCCGGCTCGGAGGCAACCATGAATAACCTGAACGGCGCGAACTGGCACGGTGCCAGCCTGGAGCTGCGCAACCTGACGCTGGCCTACGGCCCGATTGAGGTGCTGCGTAACGTCTCGCTGCGGGTCGCACCTGGCAGTACCACCTGCATTATCGGGCCATCCGGCTCGGGTAAATCGACACTGCTGCGCGGCATCAACCGGCTGCATGAGCCGCAGTCGGGGGATGTGCTGCTGGCTGATCGGTCCGTGCTGCGCGATAAGCCTGATGCGCTGCGGCTGCGGATTGGCATGGTGTTTCAGCACTTTAATCTCTTCCCCGATCACAGCGCGCTGGAGAACGTGGCGCTGGCACCGTGGCGGGTCAAAGGTCTGCCCAAAGCGCAGGCGATGGCGATTGCGCGTCAGCGGCTGGAAGAGGTGGGCCTGGGTCAGCGCGCCGATCACCGGCCACGCGATCTCTCCGGCGGCCAGCAGCAGCGGGTCGCGATTGCCCGCGCGCTGGCGATGGACCCTGAGGTGATGCTGTTTGATGAGGCGACCTCCGCGCTCGACCCCGAACTGGTGAAAGGTGTTCTGACGCTGATGGCAGATCTCTGTCGTCGCGGCATGACGATGGTGGTGGTGACACATGAAATGGGCTTTGCGCGCAAAGTGGCGGATCAGGTGGTGTTTATGGACGAAGGCGAGATTGTTGAAGCCGGGCCGCCAGGCGCCATTTTTGATGCACCGCAGTCGCCACGCCTGCAACGTTTTCTCTCTGAAGTGCTGTAACTGAGCAAGGAACCTGATAATGGCGGTAAAAACTGAAATGAAAGTGGTGGTACTGGGTGGTGGCGTCATCGGTGTCTCGACGGCGCTGGAACTGGCAAAACGGGGGGCAGCGGTGACGCTGGTGACCGAAGCTGCGCTCTGTTCCGGGGCATCAGGGCGTTCACTCTCCTGGCTCAACTCGGCGGGTGAGCGCTCCCGGCCCTATCACGCGCTGCGCATGGCGGGTATCGATCGCTATCGCACCCTGTTTGCTCAACATCCCACCCTCGACTGGCTGCGTTTTGATGGCGGGGTCTGCTGGTTCAGCGACGATGCCGCCGGAACAGAGGCGCGGCACGCCTATGAGAAAGCACACGGTTACGATTCGCAGCTTATGACCGCGGCTACCGTGGCGCAGGCGGACGCGACCATCGATCCCGACGCGCTGCCGTCGCAGGCGATATTTAACCCCGGTGAAGGCTGGGTCAGCCTGCCCCACCTGACAGAGTATCTGGTGGATCAGTTCCGGGCTCTGGGGGGTGAAGTGATCGAACACGCCGGTAAAGCCAGCGTGATCACCGAGCAGGGCCGCGCCTGCGGCATCCGCAGCGAGCGGGGTGAACAGCGGGCAGATGCGGTGGTGGTCGCCTGCGGCCCCTGGACCCCGGATGTGGTGGCGCCGCTGGGCGTGACCATTCCCAACGGATCGCCGGTCTCGATGCTGGTGATCACGGAACCAACCGGACACCAGCTCAGGGCGGTGCTGAACACCCCACGCGCCGCCGTGCGGCCCAATCCCGGCAACCGTTACGCTCTTGATCATGACTGGTATGAGGCTGATATCCAGCCGCTGGCGGGAGGCGATTACCATATTGACCAGCAGGTGGTGGCAAAGCTGGCTGAGGAGGCGAGCCGGCTATTACGGGGCGACGAGCCGCTGAACGTCGAGAGCTGGAAGATGGGTCTGAAGCCGATTCCGGGGGATGGCGATCCGGTGCTGGGACAACTGCGCAAGGTGCCAGGCTGTTATGTGGCGTTCACCCATTCGGGGGCAACGCTGGCGCTGATTGTCGGTGAGTTACTGGCGGAAGAGATCGTCAGTGGCGAGCCGCATCCGATGCTGGCCAGCTTTAACGCGGAGCGGTTCAGCTAAAAAAAAGCCGGTCATCATGACCGGCCGATCGGTTTAACCACGGAAGAAAATATCGCCCGATTTACCCATGACGATTTTGCCGGTGTCATTGGTGATCAGAATGTAGTTGGCGTTGATATAGGCCCAGTGGGTATTTTCCTGCGGTGCAGGCAGATTACGTTTCTGCCACTCGCCGATGGTGTAGGTTTTCTCCATGTACTTCTGAGGCACCGTATCACCGATTTTGTACTCTTTGTAGTCGATGATAATGGTGCTGAGATCGTAGCTCGGGTGCGCGCCATTAGAGGGAGACGGCGTGGTCGGCGTGATCCCATCGTTGGACGGTGAGCTGGTCGGGGCCTGGCTCTGCGCGGCACCGGCATCCGGTGTCGCAGGCTGGGCATCAGGATTAGCGGGCTGAATCTGCGGCGGTGGCGGAACATTATCTGTTGCTTCGCCAGCGGCCTGTACACCAGGGATCAGGCTCAGCGAGCCAACCAGTAATCCCATTGAGAAAAGTAGACGTTGAGTCCTGCGCATAATGATTTCCACGTTAAATTTTGACAGACAGGCTAAAGACACTCTTTATAGCCATACAGTTCCTGAGCGCTGACGCTAAGTGCAAGGAAAAACACCGCTATTTACTTTACGGCACGCGGGTCACTGCCCGACTACTCTATCCTGAGTTGCCAGATCGACCAACAGCGCAATGCCTGAATAGTGGCTCCAGTTAAAGGCGTGCTGTAGCACTACGATGGCATTGCCGTTCAGTTTATCGTAGCCGATAAAACCGGAATAGCCGCCGATATAGCCCACCAGCCAGGGGATCGGCTGCCCTGCCACGCGGTCGGTGGCCCAGGCGATATTCTGGCTCTGAGTGCCCTTCAGCTACCATGACTGGTTAACCGCCGCAAACGCCCGATCCCGTGCGCTGCTGTAGAGACGGGCTACCGCCACCATGTTGCCGGGAAAATGCCAGTCGGGAGTCAGTTCACCCCGGCGGGTAAATTTCGGCCGATCGCCCGTGTGACCCAGCGCGCGCGGCGGATAGCCGCTCAGCGAGGGAAAATGGGGTTAAACCGCGCTTCAGCGCCGTGACGTTACGGGCGGTAAAGGCTGCGGGTTAGCTGTGTTGCGGCCCACAAGGGTGTACACTGCTGCGGCTTTATGGCTCAACGCCTTGCTAAAATTTTTGACACGCCCGGGAGGCAACCGCATGAAAGATGGCCCACTGTCCGAGAAAGAGCTGCAATGGCTGGAAGATATGCTGGAAAAATATGGCAGTGAAGCGTCGATTCTCGATGTCTCCGAGCTGGACGGTCTGCTGACCGCGGTGCTCTCCGGTCCGGTCACGGTGGAGCCGAGCCGCTGGCTGGTGGCGCTGTGGGGTGGCGAAAAGCAGATCCCGAAATGGAGCAATGAACGTGAGATGACGCGCTTTATGTCGCTCTGTTTTCAGCACATGAATGACGTTGCTGACCGCTTATCTGAATTCCCTGAGCAGTTCGAACCGCTGTTTGGCATCCGCGAAATGGAAGGTCTGGAATTTACCGTGGTGGAAGAGTGGTGCTTCGGCTATATGCGCGGCGTGGCCCTCACCGACTGGTCAGCTCTGCCGCCAGATTTGCAGCCTGCGCTGGATGCCATCGCCTTACATGGCGTGGAAGAGAACCTCGAAAAACTCGACGCCATGTCACCAGACGAGATGGAAGCAAGTATTGAGGCGATCCGCCCGGCGGCGCTGGCGCTGCACGACCACTGGATCTCCCAGCCGGAAGCGGTGCCGGAGCCGCAGAAACCGATCGCGGTAGAGAAGCTGCCAGGCCGCAACGATCCCTGCCCGTGCGGCAGTGGCAAAAAGTATAAGCAGTGCTGTCTGCATTGATCGCTGACCTTACCGCACCATCGGCCGGGCGGCTGTTCCGCCCGGCTGGTATTACCCGCCGATCCGCGTCGATCGTGACTGCCTCACCCCTTCCCCACGCTTATCTGAATCACTGTTCAAGACTTGAACAGCCTCACGCTTATCGCTAAGGTAAGCGCGATTTTACCCGCCAGGAATGAAACATGATCACCATCGCGCTTATTGACGATCACCTTATCGTCCGCTCCGGCTTCGCCCAGCTGCTGAGCCTGGAAGCTGATTTCCAGGTGGTGGCGGAGTTTGGTTCCGGCCGTGAGGCGCTGGCGGGCTTACCGGGCCGTGGCGTGCAGGTCTGCATCTGCGATATTTCGATGCCGGATCTCTCCGGGCTGGCGCTGCTGAGCCAGCTGCCAGCGGGATTAGCCACCATCATGCTGTCGGTACACGACAGCCCGGCGCTGGTGGAGCAGGCGCTCAACGCCGGTGCGCGCGGCTTTCTCTCCAAACGCTGCCATCCCGATGAGCTGATCGCGGCGGTGCGCACCGTCTCTACCGGCGGCTGTTATCTGACGCCGGAGATCGCGATTAAGCTGGCCACCGGCCGCCAGGATCCGCTGACCCGGCGCGAACGTCAGGTGGCGGAAAAACTCGCCCAGGGCATGGCGGTCAAAGAGATCGCCGTTGAGCTGGGGCTGTCGCCAAAGACCGTGCATGTCCATCGGGCCAACCTGATGGAGAAACTTGGCGTCAGCAACGATGTTGAGCTGGCGCGCCGCATGTTTGACGGCTGGCAATGAGCCCGTTCTTCTCGCGGCTGATCTCGGTTGTCGCCAGCTATTTCATCTTCTCGGCGGCCTGGTTCTGTCTGTGGAGCATCAGCCTGCATCTGGTGGAGCGCCCGGAGCTGGCGGTGCTGCTGTTCCCGTTTGGCCTGCGGCTGGGGCTGATGCTGCAATGTCCGCGCGGTTACTGGCCAGTGCTGCTGCTGGCGGAGTGGATCATGCTGATCTGGCTGGCGCATGAGGTGGCGCTGGCGCATCTGCCGCTGTTGATCGCGGGTGGCGTGCTGACGCTGCTGCCGGTGGCGCTGATCTCCCGTTACCGCCAGCAGCGTGACTGGCGCACCCTGCTGAGCCAGGGTGCCGCACTGGTGGCCGCCGCCCTGCTGCAATCGCTGCCGTGGGTGGGCCAGCAGGCGATGCTGACCGTGCTGCTGCTGACGCTCACCGGCGGGCTGACGCTGGCCCCGACCTGCCTGGTGATCTGGCACTATCTCACCAGTACCCGCTGGCAGCCGCTGGGTCCGGCGCTGATTTCGCAGCCGGTAAACTGGCGTGCCCGCCATCTGATCTGGTATCTGCTGCTGTTTGTCATCAGCCTGTGGTTGCAGCTTGGCCTGCCCGCGGAGCTGTCGCGCTTTACGCCATTTTGCCTGGCGCTGCCGATTATCGCGCTGGCCTGGCACTACGGCTGGCAGGGAGCGCTGATCGCCACGCTGATGAACGCCATCGCGCTGATCGCCAGCCAGACCTGGCACGATCATCCGGTCGATTTACTGCTCTCGCTGCTGGCCCAGAGCCTGACCGGGCTGCTGCTGGGTGCGGGTATCCAGCGGCTGCGTGAACTCAATCAGTCGCTGCAAAGTGAGCTGGCGCGTAACCGCCGTCTGGCTGAGCGGCTGGTGGAAACCGAGGAGCATGTGCGTCAGGAGGTGGCGCGTGAGCTGCACGATGATATTGGCCAGACCATCACGGCGATCCGCACCCAGGCGGGCATTGTGCAGCGTCTTGCGCCCGATAATCACCGGGTGATCCAGAGTGGCGCGCACATCGAGCAGCTGTCACTCGGCGTCTACGATTCGGTGCGGCGTCTGCTGGGTCGGCTGCGGCCGCGTCAGCTGGATGACCTGTCGCTGGAGGAGGCGGTCCGTTCCCTGATGCGTGAGATGGAGCTGGAAGACTACGGCATCGTCACCCATCTCGACTGGCGCATCAACGAGAGGCTGCTGAGCGAAGTGCAGCGCATCACGCTGTTTCGCGTCTGTCAGGAAGGGCTGAACAATATCGTTAAACATGCCAGCGCCAGCGCCGTGACGCTCAGCGTCTGGCAACAGGATGAGCGGGTAATGCTGGAACTTGAAGATGATGGCTGCGGCCTGCCGCCAGGGTCGGGTCAGCAGGGTTTCGGGCTGGCCGGGATGCGCGAACGTGTCACCGTGCTGGGCGGCTCGCTGACGATCTCCTGTACCTTTGGCACCCGCGTCAGCGTGCGGCTGCCGCTGCGCCCGGTCTGAGGAGCCTCTGTGTTTAACTTTCTGAAAACCCCCATTAATGCGCCACCTTTGCAGGATAAGCAGGCGATCGATAGCCGCTATCGCTACTGGCGACGGCATATCATGGCAACCATCTGGATCGGCTATGCGCTGTTCTACTTTACCCGTAAAAGTTTTAACGCAGCGGCCCCGGAAGTGATCGCCAGCGGCGTGATGATGCGTACCGATATTGGCCTGCTGGCCACGCTGTTTTACATCACCTACGGCCTGTCGAAGTTTTTCTCCGGTATCGTCAGTGACCGCTCCAACGCCCGCTATTTTATGGGGCTGGGGCTGATCGCCACCGGCGTGGTCAATATCCTGTTTGGCTTCTCCACCTCGCTGTGGGCTTTTGCCCTGCTCTGGACCCTCAACGCCTTTTTCCAGGGCTGGGGCGCGCCGGTCTGCGCGCGCCTGCTGACCAGCTGGTATTCGCGTAACGAGCGCGGTGGCTGGTGGGCGTTATGGAACACCGCGCACAATGTCGGCGGAGCCGTTATCCCGATCGTCATTGGTGCGGTGGCGCTCCACTATGGCTGGCGCATCGGGATGATGATTGCCGGCAGCCTGGCGATCCTCGCCGGGCTGCTGCTCTGCTGGCGTCTGCGCGACCGGCCTCAGACCGTGGGACTGCCCGCCGTTGGCGACTGGCGACAGGATGAGATGGAGATGGCTCAGCAGCAGGAGGGCGCGGGCCTGAGCCGCAAAGAGATCCTGACCCGCTATGTGCTGCTCAACCCCTATATCTGGCTGCTCTCGCTCTGCTACGTGCTGGTCTATGTGGTCCGGGCGGCGCTCAACGACTGGGGCAATCTCTACATCTCCGAAACCCTGGGGGTCGATCTGGTGACAGCGAATTCAGCCGTTACCCTGTTTGAGCTGGGTGGAGTCATCGGCGCGCTGGTGGCGGGCTGGGGCTCGGATAAGCTGTTTAATGGCAATCGCGGACCGATGAATCTGATCTTCGCCGCCGGCATTCTGCTTTCGGTCGGCTCACTCTGGCTGATGCCGTTCACCAGCTATGTCATGCAGGCCGCCTGCTTCTTTACCACCGGTTTTTTTGTTTTCGGCCCGCAGATGCTGATTGGCATGGCGGCGGCGGAATGTTCGCATAAAGACGCCGCGGGCGCGGCTACCGGCTTTGTCGGCCTGTTCGCCTATCTCGGCGCATCGCTCTCCGGCTGGCCGCTGGCGTGGGTGATCGACATCTGGCACTGGAGCGGCTTCTTTGCGGTGATTGCCACCGCCGCGGGCATCTCTGCCCTGCTGCTATTGCCATTTTTAAACGCTCAGGCCCCGCGCTCCCGGCCTGAAGCGTGATACGCCTCTCCTTTTTGCCCTGAGTGGGGCAAAACTAAGAAATTTTCCTGGTTTCGCCTGGATGCTGTCTCAGGCCACGCTGGCGAAGGGTTTTTACAATGCCAGCCATTCGCTGCCGCTGGCAGCTTTTCCAACCAGGAGAATCCCCTTCCATGCTGGCCTTACTCAAACAGGTGCGCAAACCGACGCTGGATCTGCCGCTCGAAACACGGCGCAAGATGTGGTTTAAGCCCTTTATGCAGTCCTATCTGGTGGTCTTTATCGGCTACCTGACCATGTATCTGATCCGCAAAAACTTTAACATTGCGCAGAACGATATGATCACCACCTACGGGCTGAGTATGACGCAGCTGGGGATGATCGGCCTTGGCTTCTCCATCACCTATGGCGTCGGGAAAACCCTGGTCTCCTATTACGCCGACGGCAAAAATACCAAGCAGTTTCTGCCGTTTATGCTGATCCTCTCCGCCATCTGTATGCTGGGTTTCAGCGCCAGCATGGGCACCGGTTCCGTCAGCCTGTTTCTGATGATCGCCTTTTATGCCTTAAGCGGCTTCTTCCAGAGTACCGGCGGTTCCTGTAGCTACTCCACCATCACCAAATGGACCCCGCGCCGCAAGCGTGGCACTTATCTGGGGATGTGGAACATCTCTCACAACCTCGGTGGTGCCGGAGCGGCGGGCGTCGCGCTGTTTGGTGCCAATGTGCTGTTTGACGGTCACGTTATCGGGATGTTTATCTTCCCGTCAGTGATCGCGCTGATTGTCGGCTTTATCGGCCTGCGCTACGGCAGTGACTCCCCGGAATCTTATGGTCTGGGCAAAGCGGAAGAGCTGTTTGGCGAGGAGCTGAGCGAAGAGGACAAAGAGGCTGAAGATGAGTCGATGACCAAATGGCAGATCTTTGTCGAGTACGTGCTGAAGAACAAAGTGATCTGGCTGCTCTGCTTCGCCAATATCTTCCTCTATGTGGTGCGCATCGGCATTGACCAGTGGTCAACGGTCTATGCCTTTCAGGAGCTGAAGCTCTCTAAAGAGGTGGCGATTCAGGGCTTTACCCTGTTTGAAGTGGGCGCGCTGGTCGGCACGCTGCTGTGGGGTTGGTTGTCCGATCTGGCCAATGGCCGTCGTGGGCTGGTGGCCTGTGTCGCCCTGGCGCTGATTATCGCCACGCTGGGGATCTATCAGCACGCCAGCAACCAGTATATCTATCTGGCCTCGCTGTTCGCGCTGGGCTTTCTGGTCTTTGGTCCTCAGTTGCTGATTGGCGTCGCCGCGGTCGGCTTTGTGCCGAAAAAAGCGATCGGTGCCGCAGATGGCATCAAAGGGACTTTCGCCTATCTGATTGGCGACAGCTTCGCCAAACTGGGGCTTGGCATGATCGCCGACGGCACGCCGATTTTCGGCCTGACCGGCTGGGCCGGCACCTTTGCCGCGCTGGATACGGCGGCTATCGCCTGTATCTGCCTGATGGCGCTGGTCGCGGTGATGGAAGAGCGTAAAATCCGCCGCGAAAAACGGCTGCAACGGTTAAAAGCCGCGTAAATCTCCGCTCTGGCCCGGTGTTTACCGGGCTTTTTTTTGCTGCAAGCCGACGGCCTGAGTTACCCAGGCTTTTGCTTTTTCCACCGCAGGCCACATCCATTAATATTTTCGCCACTATGCGCCTTGCCCGGTTATGCGCTGCCGGACGTCCTCTTTTCCCTGCGTTTTTTATTGTTTCACACGCCCGCAATTATTTCCGCCCACCGTCATCTGATGGTCAGCCTGCCCGCCAGGTTGTGGCCACCTTTTAATATTTACTTAGCCAGGGGCCTTTGTTTAGATAAATGCTGACAGAGTGAATAACGGATTAAGCGGACCCTGACGATGATGAAGACGCTGACTGAGCGGCAACTGACGATTATGCGACAGCTTATTTCTCATAACAGTTATGTGAGCCTGCAAGCTATTTCAGAAAAAACGACCATTCCCGTCAGAACGCTACGCCGGGACATTGCCGATATTAACGATAAACTCTCTGACCAGGGGATCAGCCTGAGTGGAAAAAGTGGGAGAGGGATCACAATTAAATTCGCGAATTCTCAGTCGGAAATAGCCGCGCGGCGGATTTTCTCTGCCGAAGCGGATGATTTCAGCAGCAACTTCAGAATGCTGAAAATAGCCTCTGATCTGTTGATGCTGTCGCCAAAAAGCTCTTCTGTCAGCGAGCTGGCGGATAAATATTTTATCAGTCGTGCTTCGATAGTGAATGATTTGAAAACACTGCAAGCCTGGTTACATCAGTTTGACTTAACCTTATTAAAAAGCCGTGCCGGCACCAGTATTAAGGGCAGCGATCACAATATTCGCCTGGCGATGAAAGCGCTGGTGCTGAAATCGATTTATAACCATCAGGATATGATGGAAAGCCGTCTGGATGAGAGCACATTGCAGGAGCTTTCAGAGAAGTTTGGCCAGCAGGCTGTCCATTTTACCCTCCAGTTAATTAATTTTATTGAACAGCAGCTGCAATATACGATTAGCGATCCTTACTATATTAATTTATTTACCCATATTCTGGTGCTGATCCACCGCAGTCACTCACCGGTAGCCCGGCCAGATGCCCGCGCGGTCTCCCTCAGCCGGATCAGCGATCCTGACGCCTGGCAGGTGTCACTGGCGGTGATTGAACGCATCGAAACCGCTTACAACACGCTGCTGGTGGCGGAAGAGTCGCACTCTATCTACCAGTATTTAGTCTCCTCCGGGAAAGCGGGCGGCGAGACACCACTCTGCGATGACACGCTGATTTCGGAACGTGAAACCCGCTTTGCCGAAGCGCTGATTGACCGGGTGGCAGAGCGGATCAACATCGCCATCACCACCGACCCGACGCTGCTGGCTTCGCTCTGCTCACATATCAAACCGATGCTGAACCGCCTCAGATACCGCATCCGCATTAAAAATCCGCTGCTGCACGATATTCAGACCGAACTGAGTACGGTGTTTGCCGCCGTGAAAGCGGTCATCAGTGGGCTGACCCAGGAGTATCGCCTGGATGAGATCAGTGATGACGAGGTCGCTTACCTGACGGTGCATATTCAGGCGGCAATCGAAAACAGCATCCGGGTAAAACGGGTGCTGCTGGTCTGCTCCAGCGGCCTGGGCACCTCGCAGCTGCTCTATGGCCGGATTATCCGCGCCTTTCCCGACTGGAAGATTATTGACATCGTGCCGGGGAAAAATATCGCCGACTCCCTGAAACGCCATGAGTGTGATGTGGTGATTTCCACCATTCGTCTGGAGCCGCTGGAGAAACCGGTTGTCTATGTCTCGGCGCTCTTTTCGGCCAAAGATATTGCCAGGGTAACAGAGTGTCTGGTTTCGAATTCGATTAATTAATGATAACGGAGAAATAAGATGACAACTGCCGTGGCTATTAACGAAGTGCTGAAGGAAGAGTGCATTATTCTGGATGTCGATTGCCAGAGTAAGGAGCAGATTATTTCTCAGCTGACAGATCTGCTCTGTCAGAGCGGTGCCGTCACGGATAAAGCCGCCTTTCTGAAAGATGTTTATCTGCGTGAGGCGTTAGGCTCCACCGGATTTGAAAATCATATTGCTATTCCGCATGGCAAATCCGCCGCCGTGGCTAAAACCCGGATTGCCGTCGGCCGTCTGCGCCACGATATTCCGTGGGAGACCATCGACGGCACCGAGGTGCGGCTGGTGATTCTCTTCGCGGTAAAAGAGTCTGATAAAGATGTCGGCCATATAAAAATGCTTGCCAGAATCTCCATCGCGTTGGGGGATGAAGAAGTAGTTGAGCAGTTACTGACGGTGGCGCATCGTGAAGAGATGTTTCATCTGCTGCTGTCCCGTTCGGGAGCCTGAATAAACAGGAAGAAAATAATGAAATAAATAGAGGATCACGCATCCCCTGAAACTCTTTTTCATCAAGTAAAAATCATAAATAGAAATTCGTTTCCTTTCACCGGAGAACGTTTATGAACATTATTGCCATTACCGCCTGTCCCACAGGTGTCGCCCACACTTATCTGGCCGAAGGTAATTTAAAAAAAGCGGCTAAAAAGCTGGGGCTGAATCTGTTAGTTGAAACCCAGGGCGCGATTGAGAGCGAATATATTTTTAGCGACGACGATATTCAGCAGGCCGATCTGGTGCTGATTGCCGCGGATAAAAAGGTCGAGATGGCGCGCTTTCAACAGAAACAGGTGATTGAAGTGCCGGTTACCCGCGCAGCGAAAGATGCCGAGGGGCTGTTAAACGCCATTGTCAGCGGGGAACTGGCCCCCAGACGCCTCAGTCCGGCAGCCGGGGCCCGCCACGCTGAACCGGTTAATCCAGCCCCAGCGGAGACCGAATCCCGTTCCTTTATCTCCGCGATCTATGTGCATCTGATCACCGGCGTCAACCTGATGATTCCGTTTGTGGTGGCTGGCGGCATTCTGATCGCCCTGAGCTTTTCATTCGGGATTACCGCGGCCACACCAGGGGACGCGCATTTCAGCCCGATCGCGAAGATGCTCTCGGACATTGGCGGCGGCTCGGCCTTTGCCCTGATGCTGCCGATTCTGGCGCTGGGCATCAGCCAGTCCATCAGCGGCAAAGCGGGCATCGTGGCGGGCGCGGTGGGTGGGATGATGGCGATCCACACCGGCTCCGGCTTTCTCGGCGCGCTGATTGCCGGATTCCTGGCGGGCTACATCACGCTGCTGATTAACAATCATATCCGCCTGCCCAAAGCGATCGCCGGGCTGAAGCCGATCCTGATTGTGCCGCTGCTCAGCGTGCTGCTGACCGGTGCGTTGATGGTGCTGCTGATTGGTGAGCCGATCAAAATGCTGCTCGGCTGGCTCACTGATTTCCTTAATTCGCTGGGAAACACCAACGCGGCGATCCTCGGCCTGCTGTTTGGCATGATGGTGGCGTTTGATATGGGCGGCCCGCTGAATAAAACCGTCTGTATGTTTGCGATTGGCCTGATGTCGAGCGGCATCTATGGACCGATTGCCGCCTGTATGGCGGCGGGCATGGTGCCTCCGCTGGGGATCGCGCTGGCGACCACCCTCTTCCGCCGTAAGTTTACCGAGCAGGAGCGGGAAACCGGCAAAGTGACCTATATCCTCGGCCTGTCCTTTATTACCGAAGGCGCGATCCCTTACGCGGTGGCCGATCCGCTGCGCGTCATTCCGGCCATCGTGGCGGGCTCCGGGTTAGCCGGTGCCCTTTCCATGATGCTGGGCTGCGCCTCACGCGCCCCACACGGCGGCATTTTCGTCATCTTCATTCCTAACGTCATCAGCAATGTGATGGGGTATCTGTTTGCGATTGCCGCCGGCAGTCTGCTGACCGCCCTGATCCTGCTGTTTCTGAAGAAAGATATTTCCGTTCCTGAACAACAAGGATAAAACCTATGCTTTACAACATGAAAGATCTGCTCAGCGTGGCCCGGCAGCATCAGTTTGGTGTCGGCGCGTTTAATATCGCCAGCGCGGAGTTTGGCCGGGTGGCGGTTGAAACCGCCGAAAGGCTCGATTCGCCACTGATTCTGGAGATTCACCCTGACGAGATGGCGTTTACCGGCCCGGAATTTATCGGCTATCTGCGCACCCTGGCGATTCAGGCGCGGGTGCCGGTGGTGATCCATCTGGATCATGGCCGGACGCTGGACGAGGTGATGAAAGCGATTTACGCCGGTTTTACCTCGGTGATGATGGACGCCTCCTCCCACCCTTTTGAACAGAACATCGCGCTGACGAAGAAGATTGTTGAGATAGCGCATACCGTCAATGTTTCGGTGGAGGCGGAGCTGGGCACCATTGGCGTCGCGGAGGGCAGCGGCGAAGGCGGCAGCGATGAAATTCTCTATACCGATCCGCAGCAGGCGGAAACCTTTGTGCGCGAAACCGGCACCGACACGCTGGCCGTCGCCATTGGCACTTCGCACGGCCTCTACCCCAAAGGCAAACAGCCGAAGCTGGATATTGAGCGTCTGCAACAGATCCGCAAGGTGGTCGATATTCCGCTGGTGCTGCATGGCGGTTCCGGCAATAAAGACAGCGAAGTCGCCGAATCGATCCGTTACGGCGTCGGTAAAATCAATATCTCCAGCGATATGAAGAAAGCCTTCTTTGTGGCGCTGGAGCAGGAGCTGAAACAGGGTGGGCACGAGCCTAACGCCCTGTTTGTGAAGCCGATGCAGGCAGCAGGTGAGGTGATCGCCGCGAAGATGGCGCTGTTTAGTTCGGTGGGAAAAGCGGCGCTGTACCGGTAAGCCCGCCGCGGGTGGCACCCGGCGGGGCGGTAAAGAGACACTGAGGATTCGGTGTCTCTTTTTTGGCTGCAATTCGGGCGCGTTTAGCGAGGCTGCCTGTTCAGCCACGGGCGATAATAGATATGTTCAGCCTGGAAATCGACCGCGCCCTTATTCCCGGTCAGGCGCAGAGCCAGGGTGAGGGCAAAATCGAAGGCGACACCCAGACCCCGGCCGCTGAGCAGATTGCCATCCTCCACCACATCCTCCATCAGATACTCGCCATCTTTTACCTCCAGCCCCAGCTCACCTGAGCAGGTATAGCGACGGCCTTTCAGCAGGTTATTTCCCCCCAGCACCCGGGCGGCGGCAGAGCAGATTGGCGCAATCAGCCTGCCCGCGTCATCATGCCGCTGGATTAAGGCGGCGACCGCCGCACTGGCGGCCAGGTTCTTAGACCCCTCCGGTCCGCCAGGCATGATCAGCGCATCGAACAGATCCGCGTCCTGAAGTTCTTCAATCAGCTTATCTGTTTTAATCACGGCACCGTGGTAACTGACGATCTCGCGCTGCGGCTGGCAGGCAACGGTGGTGACGTTGATACCCAGCCGGCTGAGAATATCGAGAGTAATAAACGCTTCTGCTTCTTCAAATCCTGTGGCCAGCAGTAATGCTGCATTTTTGGACATATTGCCTCCGATGAGTTTTTACAAAATTGAAACGATGTTTCATTTTGATGGTATTCTACCAGAAGTTTCACGCTGTCGATGGATCTGTTCAGGAGAGGATGTTTATGACGTGTACCGGGCGCACTGCCACTGACCGGGATGAACAAAAGCGGCAGCCCTGTTTTCCCGCATGGCACGCCATAGAGCGAAGCCAGCGTATGATCAGCGAAAAGATGCCCGGCGGCGTCTCTGCCGTCAGCGCGCCCTGCGTTTTATACCTGGCGTGGAGTGATCCATGCCGCTGAACCGAACTGAGCGCGTTCGCGCTTTTCACTTTTCATCTTTTCGCTTTCTCTTTCTCGCCCGCTTTCTCACCGTCCTCGGCAATGGTATCGCACCGATCGCCCTGGCTTTTGCGGTGCTGGATATTGGCGGATCAGCCTCTGATTTAGGAGTGGTAGTGGCGTCCCGCTCGCTGGTTAATGTCGCCTTTCTGCTGCTGGGCGGTGTGTTGGCGGACCGTTACTCCCGCAGCCGGGTGTTGATTTTTTCCTCCGTGGTTGCCGCGCTTTCTCAGGCTGTGGTTGCCTGGTCGGTACTGGGGGGTTTTGCCTCGGTAATGAACCTGGCACTACTGGGCGCGCTGAACGGTGCCGCGGCCGGTATCGCCTTACCCGCCTCCTCCTCGCTGGTGCCCCAGACGGTTCCGGCACGCAGCCTGCGTGAAGCCAACGCATTAATCCAGCTCGGCGTCTATGGCGGCACCGTGCTGGGGGCGTCGCTGGGCGGGATACTGACCAGCGCGGTGGGTCCGGGCTGGGGGCTGGCGATTGATGCGATGGGTTTTCTGGTCTCAGCCCCGCTCTACTTCTTCATTCGCGTTTCGTCGGTTAAGGCAGGCGCCTCGCAGGGAAATATCCTGCGGGATTTAAAAGAGGGCTGGCGGGAATTTGCCAGCCGCACCTGGGTGTGGGCTATCGTCGCCCAGTTCACGGTGATTAACGCCGCCTTCAGTGGCGTGGTCATGGTGCTCGGCCCGGTGATTGCGGACCGTTCTTTTGGACGGACCGGCTGGGGGATGATGGTTGCCGTCCAGAGTGTGGGCCTGATCGCCGGTTCATTGCTGGCGCTGCGCTGGCGTCCACGCCGCGATCTGCTGATTGGCGCCCTGCTGGTTGGGATCTGCGCCCTGCCGACGCTGCTGCTGAGTCAGCCTGCCGGGCCGGCCTGGCTGATTGCCGGGTTCTTTATGGCCGGAGCGACGTTTGGGCTGTTCGGCGTGAGCTGGGCCCATGCGTTACAGACGCATATCCCGCCAGAGAGGTTGGCACGGGTCTACGCCTATGATGCGATGGGCTCTTTCGTGGCGATCCCCTTTGGCGAACTGGTCGCCGGACCGCTGGCCCTTCGTTACGGCATGAGCCATGTGCTGATCTTCTCTGCGCTGGCGATCGTTGTTGTCACCCTGGCCGTCAGCCTGGTTCCGGCGCTCAGAAGGTTTGGTGAGGTTAGGGAGGCGGAATAGTGGCGCAGGGCTAATCGCTGGCTGAAACCGCTGCTGGCGGCGTTGACAGGATCGCGCAGCGCTTATCCAGCAGCGACTCAACGGAGGCCCGATTGCCCTTATCCCAGCCGCGCCGGGTGGTCAGCAGGATAAAGCCTTTTTCTCCTGAGAACGTCGTCGGGATAAGCGCCACGCCCGATTCGGCCAGCTGCGGCGGCGACAGCCGGAAATCGCGCGCCACGGAGTTGACAGGATAGATCCCCATCGCCGTCGGCTGCATAACACGACGGGCATAGTAGGTATGCTTCAGCAGGCGGTCGGGCAAGGGCCGCCACGCATCCTGAATATAGGGACGCTCCGCCTGGAGCTGGCGATAGACATCCTCCCGCAGACAGGTCAGATGAATATGCAGCTGATTCTGGCTGCGGCCATAAGCGGAATTCAGCGCCATGCCGAGCCGATCCTCCGGCACGCTGGCCCCATAGGCCGCCATCAGTTGATAACGCATCAGCCAGGCGTAGCCGAAATAGTCGGGACGGCCGGGGCGCGATAGCGTGATACTCTCAATGCCGGAGATCGCCACGCTGGGCACCAGAATAAAGTGCAGCCTGTAGCGAGGATTCTGGATGATGCTGAAGCCCTGCGTGCTGTCCTGCGGCAGATAGACCTGCTGGCAGGGTGCCGGATCGCGCCGGTAGTGATAATTAGTCATGCAGAGATCATGCGTGACCGTCCACAGCGCGTCAGAGCGGGCGCAACCCACCAGCAGCAGCGCGATGACCAGCGGCAGCAAGCGGCATCGCCATAACAATTTTCTGAGCTGCGGGTCGCGTCTGGTTAAGTGATTCAATGCAGGGTCAACCTCAGCAACAGGGGTTTATAGTGGGGAAGCGTTTACCACCACAGCATCATGCCATCTGCGGCCTGATGTGCAGCCATTATATTCACCCGCCGATTCGCCGCGACGGCAATATCAGATCACCCCCTGTTTCAGCAGGTCGGTGAGGTTAAGCAGGCCCGTCACCTGCCGCGCCCGGTTGAGGACCGGCAGCACCGCCACAGGCGAAGGTGAATGGCTCTCCATTTTTCGCAGTGCGGTATCAATCAGCTCATCCTGATAGACCCAGTGCGGTGCCGTGGTCATCACCTCTGTCACACCATTATTCAGAAACAGATTGTTGTACATCACGTAGCGGCGAATATCGCCATCCGTCACGATGCCGATCAGCTCCCGCTTCCCGTTGATGACCGAGACGGCACCCGATTTACAGCTGGTCATGGCGAACAGGGCCTCAAGAATCGAGGCCGATTGATCGACTGCGCAGCACGATTCTCCCGACTTCATCAGGTCGCCCACCGTCGTCAGCAGGCGTTTGCCCAGCGCGCCGCCGGGATGGTAAAGCGCGAAATGCTCTTTTTTAAATCCGCGAAGACGCATCAGCACCACCGCAATCGCATCTCCTATCGCCAGCGACAGCGTGGTGCTGTTGGTCGGTGCCAGATTGAGCGGACAGCTCTCCCGCGCTACCCCGGCGTTGAGAAAAATATCGCTGTGCGCCGCCAGCGTCGAATCGGGGTTGCCACATAGCGCGACAATCGGCAGCCCGATGCGTTTCAGCACCGGCAGCATCGCCAGCACCTCCGGCGTTTCACCGCTGTTAGACAGAATCAGAATAACGTCCGCCGCCGTCACCATGCCCAGATCGCCATGCGCCGCCTCCGCAGGATGCAGATAAAAAGCGGGCGTACCGGTACTGGCCAGGGTGGCGGCAATTTTATGGGCGATGTAACCGGGCTTTCCCATCCCGGTGAGGATCGCGCGCCCGCGCGTCTCCAGCAGCAAACGAAGAGTGCTGGCGAAGGTTTCGTCAATGCGCGGAACCGCGTCCAGCAGGCTCTGCGCCTCGCTGGTCAGGATAGCGCGCGCCTGGTGGATGATGTCCGCTGAGGCGTGGTGCATTTCTGATGGCATAATACCTCCCTTGAGTAAGTAGCCTGCCTGCGTCATCACAGGTTATGTGAACTCAGATGTTAAAGTGTGATTTTGATGTGAATTTGTGATTGGGTTCACATTCAGGATTGAGGACTTCATTTAGCCTTACGACATAGTAAGGCTGACCCGCCGCGAGAGATGTTTTATGGCCAGATACAATAAAAATGACCGGGTTAACCGTATTATCGAAATAGTTGGAAAAGAGAATGACGTTACCATCAGTCATCTTGCCGATTATTTTTCCGTATCCCATATGACGATTCGCCGGGATATTGAAGAGTTACAGAGAAAGGGACTGGTAAAAGTTATTTTTGGCGGCCTGATCGTTAAAAACTTTATTGAAACCAGCCCCGAATACAGTAATAAGTCGCGGGAACATACGGATGCCAAAGTCGCGGTGGCGCTGAAGGCGTATAAATTACTTCAGCCCGGCATGACGATATTCATGGATGGCGGAACCACGGTAAAGCAGCTGGCTGGCCTGATCGATATGCCGCTGAGCGTAATGACCAATGACATCAGCACCGCCAGCATTTTAAATGAGAACAGCAACGTCAGGCTTATTCTCTGTCCGGGCGAGATCGTACGCGAAAGTTTATCCGCCTACAGCAGCGAAACGCTGCGTTTTCTCTCCGATCACTATTTTGACATTACCTTTATTGGCGCAGATGGTTTCAGCAAAGATCATGGCGCAATGACCACCAGCCAGGTTAAAGCGGATTGTAAATGGATGGCCGCCAGCCGGGCGACGACCTCGGCACTGCTGGTGGACAGCAGCAAGCAGAACGTTTTCTGTAAATATAAAATTGCCGACCTTGAATTTTTTAATGAAGTAATAATCGATGATGACTGAATAACATCACCCTCTTCCCAGGAGAGAATAAAATGAAAGTTGCCATTATTGCTGATGATTTAACAGGAGCGAATGCCACAGCAGCCTTATTAAGCACCCGGGGATTCACAACCTTAACCTGTCTCGATAATCCCGGCGAGACAGAACATTACGACGTTGTCTCTTTCTCTACCGATTCACGCTCAGTGCCGCCCCAGCAGGCCTATGACCGGGTTACGCGCTATCTTGAACTCATCGATCCTGAGATCACCACCATCAGCAAGCGCATTGACTCCACGCTGCGGGGCAACCTTGGCGCGGAAGTGGATGCGATTATCGATCGTTATCCGCAGCTTATGGCCGTTGTGGTTCCGGCCTACCCCTCCAGCGGACGGATTTGCGTGGGTGGTTCGCTGCTGGTGAATGGCATTCCGTTGCAGAACACCGCGATGCGCCACGATCCTAAAAATCCCATGACCGAATCCTCGGTGGTTGAGCTGTTCCGCAAGCAGACCAATAAAAACCTCGGCACCATTTCACTGTGTGACGTGCTGGCCGGAGAGAAGGCGGTCACGCGCGAGCTGAAGAGCCTCTACCAGAAAAACGTTCGTATTGTGGTGATAGACGCCACCACGGAAGAAGATATTCAGCAGATAGCCTCAGCGGTAATCCAGGCCGGCATCCCTTTTTTCTGCGTCGATCCTGGGGTCTTCACCGCCTCTCTCTGCTGGCTGCGCTACTCCAGCGGCAGGAAACGCACCAATAAAATTTTTGTCGCCATCGGCAGCGTCTCTGAGCTGACCCAGCGGCAGATACGCAAACTTCGCTACGAACGTCAGGTCTATATTGAAACGCTGTCGGCAGAGACCCTGATTGACTATGCCCTGCACCCGGAAGCGGCGGCGGAGCTGGCGGAAAGCCTGACGGCCAAAACCGCTCAGTATGACGTGACCGGCATTGATACCGTTGAGCTACCCGAACATATCAGCTGCCTGCGAACCCTCAGCAAAAAATACGCGCTTGATGAACATGAAATTACCTGTCTGATTAATAAAGGCATCGCCGAAGTCACCGCTCAGGTATTAACCCGGGACAACTCGCCCGTCAGCGCGCTCTACAGCAGCGGCGGCGACGTGGTGGTGGCGATTACCCGCCGGTTACAGGGCAATGGCGTTATTTTAAAAGATGAAGTTGAACCCTTAACGGTATATGGAAATCTCACCGGCGGTTTATGCCGGGAAATACCGATAATTACCAAGGGCGGATTTGTCGGGGATGATAATACGCTCGTTCATTGCATCGATTATCTGGCGGCGAAAGTTTCCACCCAGAAAGCAGAAACAACCGCTGCTTAAATAAAACCAAAAGGATCGCGTTATGAAACCGTTGATTGCTATTCCAATGGGGGATGCGGCTGGCATCGGCCCGGAAATTACCGTAAAAACGCTGGCTTCTGAGGAGGCGCAACAATATGCCCGAATGGTGGTGGTCGGGAATAAACGGGTGCTGGAGAACGCCTGTGAATTTTCCGGCATTCGCTTAAAGATTGAGACAATTAGCCATCTGAGCGAATTTAATGACGCGCCCGGTATTCTGAATCTTATTGAGCGCGGCAATATCGATTTCAGCACCTTCCGTCAGGGCGAAATTCAGGGCCAGTGCGGTAAAGCCGCTTACGACTGCATCGCAGAAGTGATCAGGATGGCGATGGCCGGTGAGGTTGACGCGGTGGCGACCACGCCGATAAATAAAGAATCGCTGAAAGCAGGTCAGGTTGATTTTATTGGTCACACTGAGATCTTCGGCAAACTCACCGGCACGCCCGATCCACTGACGATGTTTCAGGTGCGCGACCTGCGCGTATTCTTCCTGACCCGCCATATGTCGCTGGTGAAAGCCATCCAGAGCCTGACGCCTGAAAAGGTATGCGACTACGCGATTCGCTGCACCCGCGCGCTCCAGAAACTGGGGCTGGCTGAGCCGCGACTGACTATCGCCGCGATTAACCCGCACG
This sequence comes from Pantoea sp. C2G6, assembly GCF_051336815.1. Lineage (NCBI taxonomy): Bacteria > Pseudomonadati > Pseudomonadota > Gammaproteobacteria > Enterobacterales > Erwiniaceae > Pantoea > Pantoea sp. C2G6. The sequence goes on along the minus strand of NZ_JBGMNJ010000008.1, from coordinate 171,955 downwards.
GCGGCGAACATGGTCTGTTTGGTTCGGAAGATGACGATATTCTGCTGCCGGGAAGTGAGCTGGCCCGAGCCGCCGGGATTAACATCACCGGCCCTAAACCGGCCGACAGCGTGTTCCACTTCGCGCTACAGGGCAAGTATGACGCCGTTCTCTCGCCCTATCATGACCAGGGACACATCGCCACCAAGATGGTGGATTTCCACCGCACCATCTCGATCACCAACGGTATGCCGATATTACGCACCTCGGTCGATCACGGCACCGCGAATGATATTGCCGGTAAGGGGATTGCCGATCCGGTCAGTATGATCGAAGCCGTCAGGCTCGCTGCTCTCTACGCGCCCTGCTTTCGCAGATAGCCATGGAAAATAAGGCCCGCTGTGGCGGGCCTTATTTATCGGGACAGATTAAATGCGGCACGCTCTGCATTTAATAAGGATAAAATTATGTCTGGAAAAAACCCATTACCAGGGCGCGACGCCGCACGCCCTGTACTGAAAGGCATTGCCGTCGTTATTATTGGTTTAGTGATATTTTATATTGGCAGTCATGGCCGCGCAGAGCTGGAAGGTTCGCATGTTATCGCGGGATTGCTGATCGCCATTGCGGCGCTGCTGTTTATGATTTTAAAAACCCGCATCTCCACTTTTCCCGCCCTGATTATTTCCGCCATTATTACCGGCTCGCTGGGCGGCATGAAAAGCGACTTAATGATCCAGTCGATCACCAAAGGATTTGGCGGCACGCTGGGAAATATCGGCATTGTGATTGGTTTCGGCGTGATGATGGGGGCGCTGCTCCAGCTCAGCGGCGCTTCCCGCAGGATGGCGCTGACCTTTATTCGTTTCCTCGGCAAAGAGCGTGAAGAGCTGGCGCTGGTGTTAATCGGCCTGATGGTCTCGATGGCGGTTTTCTGCGACTCCGCCTTTATCGTCCTGACGCCGCTGGTGAAATCCCTGTCACGCACCAGCGGTAAATCGATCGTCGGACTCGGCGCGACCCTGGCGGCGGGACTGGTCATCAGCCACAGTATGATCCCGCCAGCGGTTGGCCCCTTTGGCGTGGCCTCGCAGTTCGATATGCCCATCGGAACCTTTATGCTCTGGAGCATGGTGGTCGCCATCCCGGTCACGCTGTGCGGTTTTCTCTACACCTCGCGGCTGGGTAAACGTATCTATATTGTGCCAACCGCCGACGGCGAGGGATTTACCCGTGAACCTCAGCGGCCGCTGGTTGAGAGCGAGCAGCAGCAGGAGCGGCTGCCCGGCGCGGTCATCTCCTTCGCGCCGCTGATTGTGCCGATTATTTTGATTCTGCTGGCCACCTTCTGCCGCGAGACCGGCCTGGCCACCACCTACAGCGGTCAGTGGCTGGGGACGCTGGCTAAAATGGGCATCACCATCGGCCATCCGGTGGTGGCGGTTGGCTGCGGCTTACTGATTGCCATTATCGGGCTTGGCAGCTATTTCCCCCGCGAGGAGGTGACGCAGGGCATGGATAACGCCATTCGCTCCGCCGGTATTATCCTGCTGTTGATTGGCGGCGGTGGCGCGCTGGGCATGGTGCTGCGTGATTCCGGCGCGGCCCAAATAATCGCCAGCTATATCGTTCAGGTCGGCCTGCCGGGCGTGCTGTTGCCGCTGCTGCTCTCCACGCTGATCCGCCTGATTCAGGGCTCCGGCGCGGTGGCGATGATCACCGCCGCCAGCATTACCGCGCCGATGATCGGCACGCTGGGCGTCGATCCGATTATTGCCGGTCTGGGATGTACCGTCGGCTCCTTTATGTTCTCCTACTTCAACGACGCCTATTTTTGGGTGGTCAACCGCTCGCTGGGCATCACCGAGGTGCAGGAGCAGATCCGCGTCTGGAGCGTCACCTCAACCATCCTCTGGGCCGCGGGGTCGGTGACGTTGCTGGTTGTGAATCTGCTGTTTTTTTAGGGGAGATGGTGCAGGGGCGCTGTTGTTGTGAATAAAAGCATAGCTCTGTCATGCAGCTCAGCGAAGTACAACGCGGTTTTTAGCCCTTGTCTCTCGTCAGTAACTCACCGCTACGCTTTCTGAAGTCGCCGGACCACCGACTGCGCATCGTCCTGCTCTTTGCTGATGAAGGAGTCCGGCTCATCCTTTTTACCCAAGCAAAGAAACGATGCGTGGTGCTCTTATGATGAGTAATCACCATCACCCTGTGTGGGCCTGCGGCAGACGCGAACAACATCACCACACATTTAATCAGGCAGCAGGAGACAGCCAACCAGAAAATTTTGTAGTAATATTGCCCTCTTGTGATGCGTTTTGATTGTTAGCGTTAAATTCGATAGATAAGACCAAAACGCAGCTTTTGAATTTTTTTAATAACCAGTGGAAATACGATGCGTCTTTTGGAATTAGCTGAGAAAAACAGAAAAGAAGCGAATAAGCTACTTAACCCGAAGACTAAATCAGCACTCGGTCAATTTATGACGCCTGCCCCGATTTGTCTGTTTATGGCAAGCCTGTTCGAAAACATCGGAAGTAACGTAGAATTACTTGATCCGGGCTGTGGGGTCGGATCGCTTTCTGCTGCATTTGCAGATCGAGCCCTATCTCTGGGAGTAGAAAAAATAGAGCTGGATCTCTATGAGATTGAAGAGGTGATGTTTCCTTTCCTGGAAAACACACTTAAATCATGTGCAAATGAGTTTGGCAACAACCTCTCATATAAAATTAATAAAAAAGACTACATAACTGAGGCAAGCCTGCGCATACAAAACCTTTTCTTATCCGAAGGGACTGAAAAGTACAGCCATGTAATTATAAACCCTCCCTATAAGAAAATTACCTCCTCCAGTTCGCACCGAATCTCGATGAGTAATGCAGGGATTGAAACCGTCAATTTATATTCAGGCTTCGTCGCTTTGGCATTAAAACAGCTGAAGCCTGGCGGAGAGTTAGTCGCCATCATCCCTCGTTCCTTCTGCAATGGCCCTTACTATCAGCCTTTTCGTGAACAGTTGCTTTCTGAGACATCCATCAGGCACATCCACATTTTCGACTCGCGCAGCACTGCTTTTTCAGAAGATGAGGTTCTACAGGAAAATATCATTATTCACTGCATAAAAGGTGTTGCTCAGGAAGAGGTCACGATCACGTCAAGTCCGACGGCTGATTTTCACCTTGATGACGAAACCGGACAAATAACAGTGACCGATATGACCCATCGTAAGGTTTCCATAGATCAAATAGTAAAGCCTGAAGACAAACAGAAATTCATACATATTGCAGCAAGCCCGCGTGAACAGGATATAATTGAAAGATTATCACCATTCACATCAACCTTAGACGATCTGAAAATTCAGGTCAGTACCGGGCCTGTGGTAAACTTTCGACTTCGGGAAGACCTGCGCGAAACGTTAGATGCAGAGTCGGTCCCGCTGCTTTTCCCTCAGCATTTAAATGGAAAAGTTCATTGGCCACTCGATGGAAAAAAGCCAAATGCTATAAGGGTTTCAGAGTCATCACGTCCATGGCTTTGGAAAAATGAAGGCTACTTTTTGATCGTGAAAAGGTTTAGCAGTAAAGAAGAAAAACGTCGGATTGTAGCAACGTTGTATGATTCATCACTGCCGGGTGATTTGATCGGTTTTGAAAATAAAACCAATGTTTTTCATACCAGAAAAGTGGGTATGGACGCAGCTCTTGCCCGTGGGCTGTATATCTATTTAAACTGTACCTTGCTGGATAAATATTATCGCCAGTTCGGCGGTCACACACAGATAAATGCCTCAGACCTGAGATCGATCCATTATCCTTCGCTGGAAATTTTGCGAAAAATGGGCAGTGAGTCAGGCGATGACATACTTACGCAGAACCAGATTGATGAAATAATCAGCAGGGAATTAGATCTGATGACCGAAGGAAAAAAGAGCGATCCACTTAAAGCGCAAGAAAAAATTGAACAAGCCCTTGAAATATTGCGCTTATTAGGGATGCCACGTACTCAGATAAATGAACGTTCAGCGCTGACCTTACTTGCGCTGCTTGACCTTCATCCTGATGGATGCTGGTCAACAATAGAACGGCCAATGAGGGGAGTAACGCCTATCATGGATTGGTGTCGGGACGTATATGGAAAAGAATATGCACCAAATACACGTGAAACGTTCCGCCGCCAGACACTCCATCAATTTTGTGATGGGGGAATAGCTTTATATAATCCTGATGAACCCAGCCGTGCGGTTAATTCGCCCAAAGCCTGCTATCAAATAGCTCCTGAACTGCATACCGTTCTGCTGACGTATGGCACTCCTGAGTGGGATGAGTCACTTAAAAAACATCTGGGAAACATTGCTACCTTAGTCGAACAGTATGCAATGGCAAGACAAATGGAAATGATCCCTTTGAAGCTGAATGATGGAACGGATCTCATCTTAAGTCCGGGTGCCCACAGTCAGTTGATCAAGGATATTATTGTTGAGTTTGGCCCCCGCTTTGCTCCAGAAGCTGAGGTTATCTATATCGGTGATACAGGCGCTAAAGAAGATTACTTCCGTAAGGAGCGACTTGCCGAACTGGGAGTAACAGTAAACCGTAAAGGAAAGCTGCCTGATGTGGTGCTCTATTGGGAAAAACGTAACTGGTTACTGCTTATCGAGTCAGTCACCTCTCATGGCCCGGTTGATGCAAAACGCCACGGTGAATTAGCGAAATTATTCGCGGATGCAAAACCCGGATTGGTTTATGTTACAGCGTTCCCTGACCGTAAATTAATGGCTAAATACCTGATAGATCTATCATGGGAAACAGAGGTTTGGGTCGCAGGTGCACCTACACATATGATCCATCTGAATGGGGACCGATTCCTCGGTCCTCATACCTGAAGTAAAACGAGCTGGCACTGATGGAGCATGGAATATGCTCCATTCTATTGAATTTTGTGAAGATCACTATGTTGTAATTATCCTGTGTAATTGTTCCATTCGCATTTAGCGATTTTCCGGCAGACTCGTTTTGCCAGTAAAGGAGATTGCTATGTTTAGAGCGCGTTTTACTGAGCATCAGATCATTGCCGTAATCAGATCGGTTTAAGCCGACCTGACAGTCAGATGATGTATCTCAACTTGTTCAACCACGTCGCGCATACTCTATTACTTGCCTATGTACCGCCCCGATACAGCTTACATAGCTGGAGGTGGATCCAATGGGATGTCACGCTACCGCAGCAAGGAAAAACAGCTGAACAGTTCTTCTACTAGTTTATTCCACTGAAATTGCGCGTCACTCGGCCCTGCCAGCAGGAAACTGCACCGGGTCAGGGGTTTGTCACGTTCAGAACGTACTGAACCTCTGTCCAATCTGCTCTTTTCTTCAGGTGCACGCCGGTGTCCTGACAAGATGCTGTTTTGGCGGCGGCTGTACCCGATATGAAAATCCATCGCATTGATAGCCAGTCATTTCATGCCCATGATGATTTCCCGACAGCGCGACATCCCGTTATTGATATTTTTTACCGTCGCGGTTGGGTAGAATGCACAATTAACTTAATGCCATCAGCCTCTACGAATGTCATCCAGAAGCAGGAATTCGCTTCCTCACGGATAGCAAAATATGCAGCTAAAGCCACTCATCAAAGGTCGTTTTCATAGCATCTGGCAACAGGACAATGCCTTTATCGAGAGAACCTTTCGCGAACTGCTCTCAGATAAGCAGGTTATTGCCGAAAATGAGCATATTTATCATCAGGGCCAATTTATTGACCGTTTAATCATGGTCGAATCAGGCAGAATATCCCTGCGTTACAGCGCGGAAAACGGCCGCCGCTTCCAGCTGGGCGCAATGGAATGCGATGAGCAACTCTTCGGAGAAATGGAGTTTTTTACAGGCTATCGCTGCCAGCTGGATATTGTGGCGGAAGAACCGCTTACCGTAGCGGTATGCAGCTGCGAACGGCTCGAAGAAGCGCTGAATCAACATCCCAGGCTGGCGATATTTTTTGCCAGCGCCATAGCGGTAGACTACCAGGATACGCTGGAAATCTTCCTGCATCGCATGCTCTACCCCATTGTTCATAATGTTGCCTATGACCTTTACCGGCAGCATCTGAACAAGCAGCCCATGGATGGATTCAGTAAGAATTATCAGGAAGCGGAAAGATTCGGCACTACCGACCGCGTCTATCGACGTGCGGTTAAAGCGCTTATTGATGCCGGCCTGGTGGTACGAACTAAACGGGGGCTTGTCATTCAGGATCTTGAGGGGTTGCGGCAGTTTGTCGGCAACGATATTGTCGAATGACGCGCCGGAAGCCTGTCTGGCGCGCCATTCAAATCCGATTAAAACTTCCAGCTGAGACTAAAGTAGTGCCCGAGCCCGGTGGTACGGCCTGCCCCGCCGTGGTTTTGCATCAGCGCCATGTTGCGGAAATATTTTAAGCCGTAGCCTACCGCATACTTTTCTGTCTGCCAGTAGAGTCCGTTATACCATTCAATCGCATTGTTACTGTAAAGCGAGCGATCGCTATTTTTATTCGCGGCGAATTGATAATCGAAATACCCCTGGTAATTTAAATGGCTGCCATTGGCAAACTGGTAAAAGGGTGTTGACCAGTTCGTGGAGAACATATATCCGTCCCACTTGCCTTCGTTTTCGGTGCCATAGTTTTCCCGCACATAGTGAGCATAGATATTCATCCCGACCATGCCGAACCAGGGGACTTTCACATCCGTCCCAAGCCCTATATAGTGCTCAAATAGTTCGCGATCGCCAATGTTATTGACCGTTGCGATATAGAACTCGTTGAATGGGCCTACGGATAAATCTTTGTTGAAAATGGCATCCAGCGAAAAACGTGGTGATATTTTAGCAAAAAAATTATCCCCGCCATGGCGATCGTCTTGCTTGCTGTCAAACAGATCAAAAATATCAACATAACCGTAAAGATCGACAATACCCGATCGCGCGCCAAACTCCATTTCAAGATAAGTGTCATTACGAATTCCGTAGGGGACTTTAGCATCAACGCTCTGCATTAAATTCATTTGCATCCAGCTAAAATCGTTCTTTCTGATATTGCCGTCACGATAGTCCGCAGCTACTGCCTGAGAACAGCCAACACTGATTATCATTGCTAACACTGTTTTTTTGGCATTGAACATATTCCATTCCTTTGATAAAGCCTGAGCCTCATTGCTCCTGAAAGGGAGCAATGCTACAAGGTTAAACTAAAAGAGAGAGATGAATTGATTATGCTGCTTTACGCTTTAATTTGAGGGTAGCAATCAGCATGACAAAGATGATGAAATATAAAACAGGCATCGCATACATGATTTTCTGTAGACCCATCGTCTTTTCCATTAACGCACTGATCGCCGGGCTAAACATGGCACCCGCGCTTCCGCTAATTAATATAAAAGAGACATTCTGACTGCTGGCACGCTTAACAAAAGATACGCCATAGGCAATAAATGAGTTGTAAAGTGCTGCGCATACAAAGCCATAGCTGTAAGCCAGGTAATCTAAGCCAGAAAGCGTTTCTTTCGTGACAATAATCGTCGTAATAACGCAGGCCAGTAGAATAATGCTTAACAGGAAATAGTGTATCTTTACCCGTGCTACAATAACGGTTGAAACTAATGCCCCGACCAGCGCAGCTCCCCAATATTGAGTAATGATGTTTCCGGCCTCTTCAAAGGGAATGCCGAATTTGTTTTTCACAAACAGCGGTGCCCAGGTCAGGAAGGTATAAAGCGCCAGCATACCGAGAAACAGGCCAATCCCGCCGCTGATGATTCCAGGGTTCCACTCAGATTTTACCGGGTCAGAGGGTCCTGAAGAGGGTGCTGCTTCACAGGCATTAAAGCGGGTCAGAGCCACAATACCCAGCGTGACAAGCGCCACCATACCTACGCTCAGGTAACTGTAACTCCATGACATGTTGTGCGTCAGGGCAAAAGTGGTGATCAGCGGGAAGACCACGCCCGCAACGTTAAAGGTAGCATCCTGCACCACCAGCATCGTGCTCTGGATACGGTCCTGCCAGACGGAAACCACGATGGTACCCGCTACGCACAGGCCAATGCCGCCGCAGAGCCCCACCAGAGTCATCGCCACCATAACCGGCCACAATGTGCTGCTCACATGCATCGCCAGCGCGCAAAGGAAAACAACTGAGTAGATAATCAGCGTCATGCGTTTTACGCCGACTTTTTCAATAAGGAAAAATGCGGCTACCGTCCCTGCCAGTGCTCCGCCGTTAAGCAAAGAGAAAACAGACGCAACCGCGTTGATGTCCGCATTATAATGCTCTGCAATGGGTTCAATCAGCATGCCAAACTGGCTGGCAAATCCCGCCATAATAAAATTTGCCAGAAAACTAATCAGGGTGAGTGAGAGTTTATTTTTCATATAAAGCATCCCTTCTGGTATCAATTGAACGAAAGCTAAGCTGTAATCGCTGTATTCAGAGCCAGTTCAATCATATTATTAAAAGTTAACTGCCGTTCTTCCGCTGTGGTATCTTCTCCGGTGAGGCAATGATCGGAGACCGTTAAAATGGCAAGGGCTTCAATTGCAAACTGATGTGCTAAGGCATAAAGCCCGGCAACTTCCATATCAATCCCCAGCACTCCAAATTTCTCCAGCGCGGGGATCAGATTTTCATCCGGGTCGTAATAGAGATCGCCACTAAAGACGTTACCAACCTTTATGTCAATGCCACTTTTTTGCGCGATTAACCATGCCTGATGCAGCAGTTTAAAATCAGCGGATGCCGCCATTGAATAACCTGAACTGCGTTTCAGGTTTGTGACAGAATCTGTCCCGGCGGCAACAGCCAATATAATATCGCGCATTTTAATATGTTGCTGAGTCGCCCCCAGGCTACCTACGCGAATGATCCTCTTAACGCCAAAATCATTAACCAGTTCATGAGCGTAAAGCGTCATTGACGGGATTCCCATCCCATGCCCCATCACCGATACTTGCTTTCCTAAATAAGAACCGGTGTATCCCAACATGTTGCGAACGTTAGTCACCTCCTGATAATCCAGAAGATAGTTTTCAGCGATAAATTTAGCGCGCAGCGGATCGCCAGGCATAATAACAGTCGAAGCAAAATCGCCGGATTTGGCATTAATATGTGCAGTCATAACAGCTCCAGAATTTATTAGTTAACATATGCTGGAAGTGTATCCTGCCGTAAGGTAGGTACGGAGGACAAAAGTCCTGCTCAAACGATCGGCTTCTCATTTTTGAGAGTTATTCTTTTTAAGGGACACAGATGTTCAGACTGTGTGGATGATAAAAATACGCATCCGCATATTGGTTTAAGGCGGGTCATTTTGTTGTAAAAAGCCGGGTGCAAGCTAAAACGAGGGTTATGAATGATTCGATAGTCACCCTTCCACCAGCCTGAGAATTACGCACAGGAATAATGAGGCGGGGCCTGAAGCGCTCTGATACCGTCCTGAAAGCGTGACCAGTGAAACCTTGGGTAAAAACTGAGTAAATCGCATTATGCAAATGAACCGGATCAAACAGGCTCTCGTTCAGGTGGGATCGTCCACATTGACGTTTTGAAATCTATCTCTGACCAGCGAGCAAGTCGCAGTTCACTGGAGATAATAAGGATGAGTAGAGTGAGCTGTGTTGCCTGGAGGGGGAGTGGTCTGCCGGTTTAGACATAAAAATTTGTTCTTAAGCGGCTTAAATTTGTATTATATGGTGCGAAGACCGGACTCGAATCATTAAATAACTAATTGTAATGCCTTGAATATAAAAGAAAAATAATAATAAGTGCTCTCTTTTGTGTCCCCAAGCGTTTTTTTGCCCATTACCGAATTGTAAGCCACCAAGTTTTCTTTGGTTAGATTCCGTGTACCGGATTCTAACCGGAACCATCCAACATTAGGTCGTTAATTCTAATGAGTTCTTCCCACTAGATACCAAAGTTGACTCCTTCAGATATGGAGTATAAAAGTTTTTTTATGAAAAACTGTCCATGCTGTTCACTCGTGATTTTCATAATTAATATTCAATAAGTTACCATGTGAATGGTTGGTGAATAGTGAACACTTTACTATTCACCTACGCATGCTTATAGATGTATCCGTTGAAATCTGCTGTGAACGAAGAACTAACGCTTATACATCCCCGTTATCTTCAGATTTCAGAATGTCAAGGTCAGCCTGACTCATGCGCATCTAACAAAACTGTGGCAACTCATATTTTTCTTTTGCTTCTCAATAATTGAACTAACTCTTTACGAGATCTATACAGGTTATCTTTTATCTCGTTATGAGAACGCCTTTTTTTTCTTTCAACCACACCTTGAAGCGTAAACATTCTTGATATGCTCTCTAGCTTTTTAGCTCCAAGGGTCTCAAATACCCACTCCATGAAATCATTACTATAAATTGGAAGTGTATTATGTGATTCTCGATGAACCGCAATCGCATTGAGCCCAGTGAGGTTCAATATATCCCAAACATCAACATCGCAAGTTAATATTTGTGCAAGATGAAATTGTGTATTATTTTCATCACTAATAGTATTAGTCAGCAAATCTAACATTCTAGCCATGAATAAATCCATAGCACAGTTTCTAATCAATTGTAGTGGTTCAGGTGTATTTGTAAGACCATTAAGCTTCCTGGTTGTTTTCAACTTATTCCTGTGAAAAATAACGTCAACACAAACAGCGATTTCCTTTGGCATTAAAATAGATATTTCTTTATCAATAATAGACAAAAGGTCCATTAACTTATTCTCAGAGGAACGTTTTGAACTATATTCAATTATTTTAGTCTTTAACAACAACAACTCCATTAGGTCTACTATCTCCGAAAACTGACCAAACGAGGATCCACTTTTATTATAGTAGTCGAATAGAAGTACATCGGCTTCCCGTTCAGACACATCCTTATATTTCTCTAAAAATAATTCTCTCCACGATGAATTGAAGGGAGAGTTCACCATAGAAATTGATTTTAAAGCAGAGACCGTTTCTCTAACCTTTTCAATATCAGTTTCTTTCAGGTTATTTTCTATCTCAGACATATACAATGCCATGTTTAAGATATTAATATCATCTTGCGATATGCTTTCAGATATAGAGCTACAGACCTGATAAACTCGTTCTGATGGCTGAGCTTCATAGGCAAATGAACGAATATAGCTAGCAGTATTACTATCAACATATATTGCTGTTGAAATGAAATGCTTTGTTATGCCTTTACTTTCAATCACTTCTTTATCAATAACACATAGCGAATTCCCTTTAAATGGCGTTAAGAGGTAACATTTTGGTGACAACTCTTTTTTGGGAAGATAAAACGGCCCACTCACAGACTCGTGCGAATAAATAACCCTCCACTCCTTTAAGTCGTTTTTGAAATATTCATACTGCTCCACAGCATCACTAAATGATGGAGCATTCCCTATTTCATTCAACAGCTTTAATGTATTGATTTCCTTGTTCATACTTACTCATAAAATTAAGGCAACAATAATCTCATAATATCACATCAGAATATTAGACAATATGGCCTGCGTCACAAAACACCGCTGTGGCAACTCTTTTGAAAATCTAAATAATTTAAAAAATTAAAACAAACTAAAATACCGACTCTATGGCCAGATTAAATTAGCTACTTCCAGTGCAAATTCAGATGCCGTCGAGACCATGTTATACCCCATCTAATCGTAATAAAGAGGATGCGAGGAAACAAAGATTGACGTGGTTTACTCATTGTTTACTGATACTTTTCATGGTTTTTAAAATTGAATGGCTCCATTCATTAGAAAAAAAATCTCAATTTTTAATTTTCTTAGAGCGTAATGCTTTTACCTTTATCAAATCGCTCTCACCCTTACGTCCATTCAAAATATAATGCGTTTCGCAAAAAACTCTATACTTCGAAAAAAAAGCTGAAAGTGCCCTATGTAATTCAAATGCCCATGAAAGACGCTCAACTTCCTTATCAAAAAATTGGTGTATAAACTCAGCATTCTCTCTAAGATGAAAAACATTATTTCTAAATACCCTCAACGAATCCGAATGTTCTTTCATCAACTTTCCGATGCCATCTGAAATTGGTAGTAATTCTTTGAAATTTTTAGGGCGTTCATTTTCAACTAAAAGTCGTATTTTTAACGATCGGAAGCCTTCGCAGACAACACCTAAAAAACCTAGCCATGTAGAAAGATATATACCCATATCAAATTGTTCGCGATGACTCAAATGACCATTCATTTTCTGGTTTAAATTATTGTAATTTTTAAACATAAGATCAGCCGTTTCGAAATAATGAATTTGGAGTGTCAGTACACGGTCATGATTGCGACTCGGGAGCATATCGTCAGGGTTTCGGCCATCTATTTCGATAGCGTAGATGTGTGGTGCATTAGCAAGATAATACATATCGCGATCTGGGAAAATCAATTCCCCATCATTTAGTGCTTTATTCAAATGTTCCTCAACATCATTATAACTTTTGAAACCGTAGACTGTAAGATTCTTCCCAGCAAAGCTAGTTAGCCACCAAGAATTAAACCCTCCTATCTCACCCTGCTCCCCAAAATCAAAATCTACGATACCTGAATCCAGTTCTACCAGGCATCCAGCTCCATGTTTATAATATTTAACACCCCCCTCTAACTCACCAACCTTGGGTATATCAGATTTAATCCATCCATAACTACTGGATGGCATTTGGATGCCAGAACGATGCATTAGCTTTAAAGCTACCTGTACACTATCTTGAAAGTCAGCAATCAAACGATAAAGATTTTCTTTCATACTACAAGCCCATTCCCTTTTGTTGAGTAAGTGATGTGTTACGTCTCCTGACCTACGGATACGCTATTATAGATAAAATCTCCTTTTCCGAGGAACTAACATTGGTTATGCTTCAAGCCCTCAGCTCGTCAGGTCCCAGTCTTTTTGAAGCATGCCTCTGATTTACAGATGCGCTTATTCACTTTAACGTTCGCCTCTGACATCGAGCGGCCTGATAACTTTTAAGGATGAGAAATTTTTTTTGAAAAACTATTCAGATTATTCACTTTAGCTGTTTTACCAGTAAAAAAAGACCGGCAGTTGCCGGTCAGGGTAGTTTATTTCGCGGTGAGGTCATTGCACTTCGGCAACCAGTCGCCGTTGCTTTCCTTTTTAAGCGTCAGGTTAGTCTGCATCCCTGATTTGTTCGCCGCTTGTCATAGTTCAGGCCGTATTCTTTTAGTATGGAGGGTAATACCCTGCCGAACATCGTCAGGCTCAGGGTGTTCTTGTAGCCGTGTGCCTCCATGTAGACCAGATAGGCGTGATAGAGATACAGGCGAGGCTGGCGCGGAATAATGTTCGCATTACCCATATAAATCCCGTCAGCGTCCGGCAGGGCTCGAAGATAGCCACAGAAGTCGAATGCCGGATCGGCGTCCCGCTTGATGCTCAGTGCTTCGCCGGAGTTCTGCTGCGACTGAAGCAGCGTGCGGACGGTCATCGGGTCGCTGAACTTCAGCATAAGCTGGCGCACAATCACGGCCAGCTCGCGGGCGATTTTGTTCTTGAGCTGCGGGTCGCGTTCTTCCGGGGCAATCTGCTCCGGGAAATGCAGAATCACCCGGCGACGGAAAACACCGCAGCTGCGGTCGGTGAAGCGCATCAGGTTATCGTTCACGGCAAGAATCACCGCCGGTGATGGCCTTGAGCACTGCCCCGTCACCGCTCCACTTTTCCTGGTCAGGCAAACGGATCAGCAAGAAGCTTATAAGCGCAGCACGTTCACGCGGTGATTCCAGCGTTTCGATGGTGGCTGACGTGGCGTTATCTTCCCCGGCAAGCATGGTCGCAATTTCGGCCAGAATACTTTTCCCGCTGCCAGTCGTAGCGGTTCGTCAGCACCAAAGACGTAGCTTATTTGGTTGGTGAAGCACTGACGTGGGCGGCTGTGACCCTGCCGGAAAGTGTGCTGAAAGAGGCTCCACTGCTGGAGAATATCGGCCTGCACCGTCCGGCCCTGACAGGTATTGATATGGCGCTTTATACGAGCCCTCTGCGCCGTTAGAAGCTGGCTGAATCAATCCAGGCACAGAATGCAAAACTTCAGGAGGGCAGCCAGAAAATGATGCATTGTCCTTACTGCAAAAGTGCGGCACATATCAAATCGAGTCGCTATATGTCCGAACAGGTAAAAGAGCGTTATCACCAGTGCACTAACCTGGACTGCTCCTGCACTTTCAAGACGAATGAGAGCATCAGAAAGGTCATTACCGCACCGCCACAGCCGGAAAACGTACCGGAAGCACCACCGGGACCGGTAAGAGAACGTCAAACGCTGGGCCGTTACGGCTCAGCATTCCGCCAGTTTCATTAATCCCCCACGGCCGCTGCACAACCAGCGGCTTTTTATGTCTGTACTTTGTCTTTCTGAAGCCCTTTTTCTGGCCAGCCGCTTTGTAGAGAGTGATGCACGCATAGCCTGCATGGATTTGCATGAAAAAACATGCACCGCTTTCCACCTTTCAGACCATGCCGGGCGCGGCCCGGCCCGTATCATGCGCCTGCATGAAAAATGATGCATAAAGCGGGCAGGCGTGGCGGAGATAGCATTGCGCGCGATGCCAATAAAAACATTTACATCGACGCCTTTTTTTTGGGGCATCCTGTGTAGTAAATTTATGAATACAAAACCACTATATCTTCAAGGGATCCTGACTATGCCTACTACACCGGATGGGTATGTTTCATATTTAAAACCAAGCAGCAATAAATGGAAAGCATTAAACGACGACTCATATCTTTATTGGCGAGACCTTCAGGCCAATAAAGTTATACAGGATGCAGGAACTCCTATTCCTGCTGAGCTACCATTATCTGAAGTGGAAAAAAAAGACTTAAAAGAAAACCAAGAATATATAAATGAATTTTTTCTAAAATCATTACAATTCCCTAACTTATCATTTTTCGCAGGCAGCGGTACTTCTCTAGGTGATGTTGGTGGACCAAGTATGTGGGATCTATGGAAGTGTGCTATGTGGATAGATCCAACAACAGACGAAAAAGGCAATCTAAAACCAATTGCATTAAATGTATGTGAAAAAGTTAAATACCAATATATTGAATATCCTAACATTGAGCATTTCCTTTCAAATTGCGAAGCTTTTCTGGCATTCCACCATGACGGTGAAGTGCTTGAATTTTTAAATGAAGTTAAAACAATAATATTAAATAAGTGTAGATATTTCCTAGAAAATGGAAGTAGCGATCTCTCCTCATATGTAAGTCTACTACAAAAAATGGGGAGGCGGAGAGTAAGAGATCCAAGGCTAAAAGTATTCACAACAAATTATGATTTAACATTTGAGACTGCCGCATCAGAATTAGGAATGATGGTTGTAGATGGACTTTCCTATACAGGTGTAAGAAGGTTCGATGGTAAATATTTTAATTATGATGTAGTTCATAGAGATGAAAATGAACATGAATTCATTGATGGAGTATTCAACCTATTCAAACTACATGGTTCTGTTAGCTGGATAAGAAAAAACGGACAAATATACGAAAATCAAAACCCAACAGCAACAAATGCCTGTTTGATCTATCCAGCGAAAGGTAAATATCAACAAGCTTTTATTCAACCTCATCTTGAATTACTTTCAAGACTTCTTGATTTCCTCAGAAAAAAGAATAGCTGTCTTATTATTTCTGGCTTTGGATTTAACGATGACCATCTTTCAGAACCTATTTATTCAGCAATAAAATCCAACCCTAGCATGAGATTAATTGTGGTGGATTTTAAATGCGCCACACATATAAACAACAAGGGTGAGAATGGGTCTAGTAAATATTGGAGTTTACTTAAAGAGCTTTCATTGTCGGGGTATGATATTCATTTTTTGAATGCGTCATTCAAAGATTTCGTTAATTTAATACCTAACTTAAGAGCATTGACACCTGCAGAACAGTTAGCAAAAGCTATCAAGCATGTAGGAGGCAACAACTAAAATGAATAGCTCACTTTTACAAAACGGTATTTTAAGAAGTGCTTTGAAAGTTGGAGTTATTTCATCTATTTCTGCCCAAATTGCAAGAGTTAATTTAGTATATGCTGGTGAAGTTAGCGGTGCCTACATTGATGGAAATCGTTATGGGAAAGGAGAAGTCGGTGAGATTTTATTAATTGAAGGTCAACAATCTATCGTTTTAGGCAGACTGATTGAGGTCAAATTACCTGAACGCGAAAGAGGAGAGATATCAGTAGAGTCTCAGGGAAATAGACAAGTTGATGCAATTGGAACTATACAACTTCTTGGCACAATTGATGCCTCGAGTTTTCGTATCGACTCGGGGATAAAATGTTACCCTCGATTAGGTGATAGAGTATATTCTGCACCATTAGATTTCATTTCATTAATACCCGAGCTAATAAACAGAAGTTTAAGTGATGACGGTGAAAATCGAATAGGTATAGTGTTAGGTAATATATCAGGAGGTTCCACAAGCATTGTTACTGTTGAGCCAGACAAACTATTTGGCCGCCATTGCGCAATACTAGGAGCTACAGGTGGGGGGAAAAGCTGGACAACTGCAAAAATATTAGAAGAATGTGCAAATTATAATAATTCAAAGACTATAATTCTCGATGCTACAAGCGAATATAGATCTTTTAACTCTGAGGACTGTTATCATTATCATTTAGGTTCACCTATTAATAAAGCCAATGGTTCTATAGAATTTAGAATACCCCCAACTGATTTTATGGAATCAGATTTTATCGCTATGTTTGATCCTTCAGGTAAAGTTCAGGGACCAAAACTGAAGGAAGCGATTAAAAGTTTAAGATTAGTTGCGATCGACCCTACTATTGCAACCAATGGTATTTTAAAGAAAATAAAACAACCTAAAATTGATTATCGTCGCTCAATGAATACTGGTAATAATTCAAAACTAGTTGATAATCCTTCTCAACCATTTGATATAACTAAATTAATTCCTCAGATAGTTCAGGAGTGCTGTTTTGATAATGGCGACGACTCATGGGGTAATGCAGCCACGCAAGATTTGAGCTATTGTTCTTCTCTTTTAACCAGAATACAAGCCGTAACATATGCAAGCTCACTGAAAGCGGTTTTTCATGGAGATGAAAACATCGCAAAACTGGGAGATATACTAGAAGAATTTTTAAGTTCAAACAAAAGAGTTCTTCGTTTATGCCTATGCGATCTTAGCTATGAATTTTATGCGAGAGAAATATTAGCCAATGTAATTGGTAGAAAATTATTAAATCTCGCTAGGCTTGAAAAATTCAGAGAAAAGCCACTTCTAGTCATCGTTGACGAGGCTCATAACTTCTTGGGTAAAAGGGTTGGATCAGAAGACCATTCTATTAAGCTTGATGCCTTCGAGATGATTGCAAAGGAAGGAAGAAAATATGGTCTAAATATTTGTCTAACAACTCAAAGGCCTAGAGATATAACCGAGGGTGTATTAAGCCAAATTGGTACGTTACTAGTACATAGATTAACAAACGATAGAGATCGAGATGTAGTGGAAAGAGCCTGTGGTGAAATAGATAAATCAGCGGCTTCATTTTTACCAAGCTTAAAGCAAGGTGAAGTTGCGCTTGTAGGAGTAGATTTCCCCATCCCTATGACAATTCAAATAGCACAGCCGACTTATCCACCAGAGTCCGACTCTCCAGGTTACCGTAACGTTTGGAAAAAATAAAAAAATAGGGTCTTTCAGGCCCTATTTTTTAATGGAACATTCAGTTTAGCAAACTCGAATGGCGTAATATGTTTTTCAATGTTAGACATTAAATAATCGGCCCACCACTGCACCATTAAGCGACGCTCATCCAAATGCTCAGAAGTATGAATATACTCAGCGCGGACATTATTTCTTTCAGAGTGACTCAACTGGCGCTCAATAGCATCATCGCTCCAGAGCCCCGACTCTCCCAACGCACCACGAGCCATTGTTCTAAAGCCGTGTCCGCAGACCTCAGTTTTCGTGTCATATTCCATCGCGCGCAATGCACTGTTTACTGTGTTCTCACTCATAAATTTAGTTACGTCATGATCCCCCGAAAAAGCAGTTCTTTATCACCACTAATCTGCTTGAGCTGCTCTAACAAAACCATCGAATGCCGACCGAGAGAAACAATATGCTCCTCTTTCATCTTCATGCCACGATAAGAGTAACGAACGCCTTTAATTTCTTCTCGTTTTGCCGGTATACGCCAAAGAGATTTATCGAAGTCGAATTCATCCCACCGCGCGAAACGTAACTCACTGGAACGCACAAAAGTTAGTAAGGAAAGCTCGACCGCGATCCGCGTCATTACACGGCCACGATATGCAGCAAGACGAGCAAGAAACTCAGGGAAGCGGCTGGAGGGTAACGCGGGGTAATGTCGCGCCGGGGTAATGTCGCGCTTTGGTTGTCGATAGCGCACCGGCCATATCACTAGCTGGATTTGAGTCGATTTAATCGTTCTGTACGGCATAACGCATAGTAGCCGTGACACGCTGTTGCAAGGGCTGAGCGACGTCATACTTACCATTGGCATCAATTTTTTTAATCAGGGCTAACAAATGGCTGGTTTTGAGCTGGCGAATGTCGGATGAACCGATATACGGGAAGATATAAAGCTCTAGATAGCGAAGAATGCGCAATCGATGGTCATCACTCCAGCGCTTGTTACTCGCGTGCCATTCGCGGGCGATCGTTTCAAAGGTGTAAGCCCCCGCATTTTCAGCTGGGCTTCTTTCTGTTCAGCTTTGGGGTCAATCCCATGCCCTATAGACTGGATTGCAACGGATGTGCTCGTACGATACCGGATGATAAAATCAGCCTGCATTTTGATTTTAAAGGCTTTTTGGACTTCCCCGGACGGGGATGGACAGGATACTGGTGCCGAAGGCCGGACTCGAACCGGCACATCTTTCGATGGTTGATTTTGAATCAACTGCGTCTACCGATTTCGCCACTTCGGCACTGAAGGGATGCGGAAAACGTGGGCGATTATACCGTTACGGGCACCATGCGCAACCCAATTCGGCGAGGACCGGCATCAAGCGGTGAAAAAAGCAGCGTAGCACATCATTCTCCACACCAGCAGTCATTATCCCTATAAACGCACAACGCGCCGAGCCCGGCCATCCATCCCCACCGCACACTCTCACCCCATCGCAGCGCAATAAACGCACATGCTTTCCCCACACCCCACCCTGCCCCCAAACGCAAAAGAGCCAACCTTACGGTTGGCTCTTTCCTGCATACTCAGCCACAGGCATCAGCACTCATCAGCGCCTGTCGTTGTCAGGATGAGCACCTCAATGCGAATGGTCGTGATGGAGTTTGTTCTCTACCTTATCCTTCACTTCGCTGGCTTTCTCACTCACCTTCTCTGTCAGGCTCTCTTTGTGGTCACGGTTATGCGCGCCCGGCGACTGCGTACCTGCGCCTGCTGCCGCAGGTTTAACCCCGGCGGTCGTCCCCGGCAGTTCGCTCTCCAGACCACCACGCGCATGGTCAATATCCACTTCCTGACGACGCACCGTATCATTAATGGTCTCGGTACGATCGCTACCGTCGGTACGCACCACCACTTCTTCTTTCACATGGGTAGTCTTGTTGATCACCGGCTGCTCATGAGTCTCCGCGACTTCGACCGTTGTCTCTGACCAGTCCACTTCGCCCGCCAGCGCCGGTTCATTCACCGAACGGCGGAAGATGTCTGCGTGCTGCTCATGCAGCGAAATATCCTCAGAGACATTATCAGTCACGGTATAGCGACGTACGCGCGTCGAGCCTTCACTCACCAGACGTTTACCTACTTCCACCTGCTCTTCCGCCAGGCGCAGAATATCCGCTTCACTCTCGTCGCCGGTCAGGGAAGTACGACGCGGTTCAACCTGACGATCGTTAGTCTCACCGGCGAACTGCTTGCCTGCGGTCGGGTTGATGCCCGGTGCGCTGGCGTCATTATCTACTGAGCTTTGCATCCGCGACGGCACATCCACCGAGTCATGCGAATGAAGAATCGTCATGGCGCGAGCCAGCTTCTCCTCTTCGGTACGCAGGGTCAGTACCACGCCACCTTTATCCATCGCCCGGGTATACACATCTGCCTGCTCTTTATCGACGGTGTGACCAAACAGACGCTGCCAGAGGCTCGGATGGCGAATCGACTGCCCTTCCTGCTCTAAACGCGCGCCACTGATAAGACTGATGTCCCGATCAGAAAAACCGGCTTTCACGAGATTTCTTTTCGCGGCCTCTGCATGCGTTGCAGAATCGAACAGTGTTACGATTTTTTCCTGTGCCATGATAGGTTCCTCTCTGTTAGCTATTTTTGATCGTCATCTCTCTCAACTGTCACCTGCTGCTCACGTCGGGTCACCACCTCCTGAAAAGGAACTTTTTCCTGCACTTTTCGGATGTGGATCTCCTCTTTAAGCACCAGCTTCCTGACGATTTGAATTTCTTCCTCGACTACCGGGACAATCAGTACACCGTTCTCCTCCCTGATTTCGGGCATCGTCTCAACGGGCTGTGCTTTCGCTACATGCTCAACCTCAACCTTCTCCCGGTTAAGCAGTGTACTGATGACCTCGTCATGCTCAGTTGTGGAACGGGTGACGCGAACCTGTCCATCCACAACCTTTTGCTTAGTCACTGCTATTTGCTCTTCCGCGAGTCTGAGCGTGACCTCTGCATCGTTATTGTGGTCTGGCTGGCCGGCCATATTTATGCTCCCGTTATTAATAAATAAATGGTGTCGGTTTAACACATCACCACATCTGGCTGACACAGTGATTAAGCATGAACACTCTGGCGGATTGCGCAAGGCGGAATAATAAAAAACAGAGCCTGCTTAAATTTAATACCTCAAGAAAAAAAGCCATTAAAACATTCAGACAACCGCTACGCTAAAAATATAAATAACAATAAATACAATAACTTAAAAAACAGTACATTCAGAATAATATTCATCAAAACGTTATAAATGCATATAAAAACCAGGATAAGCAAAGCGGTAAAAAAGCATTAAACCAGGACGATTCCTGCCAGATAACCATCAAAGCATGAATAAATATTAAATAATATTTCAGCACAGACGTCGCAGGGTACGATTTAAAAAATCACGTCACGAAATAATAACATCAGCACGCAACTGAACAGAATTAACCCGCTATTACAGAAGATTCTCAAAGCACGTTTTAAGGCAAAATTCCAGGAACTTTCTGTAGGTCTGCCGTTCTTAGCAACACTGAATCAGCAGCACCATAAGAGACAGAGGTTGAGATGAAACAAGCACAACGCAGTGTGTGGGGATGGGGACTGGCGGCACTTCTGGTCGCAGGCAGTGCGTCAGCGGCAAGCTGGCAGGATCAGCTGAGCAGCGCGGCGTCGCAGCTCAGCCAGCAGAACAACGGCAGCACCACCAGCAGCACCCAGCAGAACGGCGGCCTGTCGCTGTCATCAATCAGCAGCCTGCTGGGCGGCGGCGATAAAGCGGTCAGCGCCAACAACATGACCAACGCCGCTGGCGTGATGCAGTATTGCGTCCAGCACAACGTGGTAAAAAACAATGTGCAGTCGGTGAAGGATCAGGTGCTGAGCAAGCTCGGCCTGAACACCACTACCGCACAGCAGCAGCAAACCGACTACACCCAGGGCGTGGCGGGTCTGCTGAATACCGGCAATGGTCAGCAGCTCAATCTGCAAAGCCTGAGTAACTCTCCGATGGGTGAGAAACTGAAAACCAAAGCCTGTGATGTGGTGCTGAAACAGGGCAAAAACTTTATCTCCTGATCCGCGCCATTCAAGCCTCCCCTCCTCCCGCTGAGGGGAGCGCTCTCCGCCCGCCTGAGATCGCCTCTCGATGCTGTGAACCCTGACATTCCCTTAACCGCGGGTTGAGCGCTATAGTGTGGTTTTGATTTCTACAGGACTGCACGCATGAAAGGCATCAACATCGCACTTTACTTCGACCCCGATCAGATTCAGGCCTGCGTTCACCAACAGGACGACAGCTATCTCAGCAAAAAATTCGAGTATGACGATGGCGTGATTGAAGAGATCTATCAGTGGCTGGATCAGTATGAGCCAAACCGCACCCATATCTGCCTGATTGAAAACGAAAGCGCCGAGCTGCTGGCCGATGAGCTGGTCGACAGCGGTTATCGCGTTCATCAGGTCACCATGCATCAGCTGCTGAGCTGGTTCGCCGCCGAGCCGCCCGCGACGCCGGATGGGACGCCAATGCGCGCCATGCTGCGTTTCCTGGAAGATGAACATCCGCGCGAATATGAGTCACGCACCCCACAGACCGAAGCGCTGATGGAGATGTTTGACGAACTGGATGCGCTGGAAATGGTCAACGATGCCGATGACGAAGACTCGTTGCCCGGCGATCTGCTGCGCGCCATGAAGAAGCACAAAATCACCGCCAGCGCGGCGGCTCAGCGTCTGCTGCCGGACGTCAACGAACGCATCCGTGAACATCTGATGCAGTATCCCGAACTGATGACGCCTGAAATTTTACAGGACTTCTTCCCGGAACTGCTGGAGGCGCTGGAGCGTCCCAAGCACTAATCAGCACGGAGAAGAAGTGACATGCTGGAGTTAATTAAAGCGATTACGCTGGGGTTAGTGGTGCTGCTGCCACTCGCCAACCCGCTCACTACCGTTGCGCTGTTTTTAGGGCTGGTCGGTGAGATGAGCTACGAAGAGCGTAACCGCCAGGCGCGCCAGGCTTCAATCTACGTCTTCGCCATTATGATGGTGGCGTGGTACGCGGGCAATGCGGTGCTGAATACCTTTGGGATCTCGATTCCGGGTCTGCGCATCGCCGGGGGGTTGATTGTCGCCTTTATCGGTTTTCGCATGCTGTTTCCGGCCAGACCGGCCGGTCATTCGGTGGAAGCAAATCAGAAGATGGATGAGCTGGACAGCGCCAAAGAGCCGGTGAATATCGCCTTTGTGCCGCTGGCGATGCCGAGCACCGCCGGTCCGGGAACCATTGCGATGATTATCTCTTCCGCCTCCACGGTGAAAAGCGGGGTCGATTTTCCCGCCTGGGTGCTGAGCGTGGCACCGGTGCTGACCTTCCTGCTGGTCAGTCTGATCCTGTGGATCTCCCTGCGCAGTTCCGGCGGCATCATGAAGCTGGTCGGGAAAAGCGGCATTGAGGCGATTTCACGTCTGATGGGATTTTTGCTGGTCTGCATGGGCGTGCAGTTTGTGATTAACGGCGTGCTGGAAGTGGCGCATACCTTTCACTAAGGCGGGATCGCCTTCTGCCTGACGCGATCCTGTTTTGTGCAAGGCGGATCGCGGTCAGGCGGGAAGATCTTCTCCCTACCAAAGATCGATACCCCACCGCTTCAGCAGCAGCGCCCAGAGGATAAACAGCACCAGGGTGAGCACACAGCTGAGGCCCAGCGCGCCCCAGAAACCGGCACGCTGATAAAGAAAAGGAAACAGGATAAACATCGGCAGCGTCGGCACCACATACCAGAAGGTATACCAGGCGTGCGCGGCGATTTTGGCCTGCGTCTGCCCTTCCAGTTTCATCCAGATCAGCACCAGCACCGTAACCAGCGGCAGCGCCGCCAGCAGACCGCCCAGCCGATCGCTGCGCTTTGCCACTTCTGAGATCAGCACCACCATCAGGGCGGTTAGGGCATATTTTGAGATGAGCCAGAGCATGGTTTCCCCGTAAGCGTTGGCAGAACAGCTGGCGGTAAGCCTATTTCAGATAGGAGCGGATAACCGCCACGATCTCTTCCAGATCCTCACTGCGCTGCTGCGGAGTGGCGTCATCATCCATCAGATGTTCACGGATATGCCCTTCCAGCAGTTCACTCATCAGGCCATTAATCGCGCCGCGCACCGCCGCCACCTGCTGTAGCACCTTCAGGCACTCTTCGCCTGACTCCAGAGCCACTTCCAGAGAAGCCGCCTGTCCTTTGATCCGCCGGACGCGGGTCAGCAGACTTTTCTGGTTCTTTGCCGTATGGGCCATTTTTACACTCCGCTGGATTAGGTTCTATACTGGGGTATAGTATATCAGCAACAGAGTACGGCGCTTTTTAGCTGACTGCAACTGTTGCTGTTGCTCTCACTCACCCGCCTCAGGAGGCTTTAATGGCAGTTAAATCGCCCTGCATTGATCTGTGTGTGTTCGACGGTAAAACCGGCTGGTGTGAAGGATGCGGACGCACCCGCCAGGAGACGCAGGCGTGGCGCAAGCTCTCGCCCTATCACCGCAAAGAGACAGAGCGGGCGTTGCCGGCCCGCCTGAAAACATTGAATGGTCGTAAGTGAGCGCACGCACTGTTGCCACCGCATAGCGGCTCACTCTGCGTCCGCTGCCCTTTACCGCCCGGCATCTGACGCAGAGTGAGTCCAGCCATTACTTCAGGGTTTTACGCACCTCAGCAACCTGATCTTTGCTCACCGCAGGCGCGCTGTTGCTCCAGCCCTGACGAATAAAGGTCGCCAGCTGCGCCACTTCATCATCACTCAGACGCTGGGCAAAGCCTGGCATCGCCAGCTTTGACGGCGCTTTGTCGGTGGAGGGCAGCTGCGCGCCCATAAGGATGGTGTGGATCAGCCCGGCAGGATCGCTGGCATTCACGATAGTCGCCTGATCCAGCTGCGGGAAAATCCCTGGTGCGCCTTTACCGGTGACAAAGTGGCAGGCCTCACAGTTATCGAGATAGAGACGCTCGCCTTCACTCAGGTTCTTCGCCGCGGTAAGTTTCGCTTCGGTTGCCTGCTGCGCCTGCGGGTCAGCGGTTTGCAGCGCCGGATTACCGCCGAGGAACTTAAGGTAAGCGGCAATCGCTTTGAGATCGGCGTCGCTCATGTGCGAGCTGCTGTGCTCAATCACCGAGGTCATCTCGCCACCTACCGCCGCCTTGTCGTTACGGCCGGTTTGCAGATAGTCCACCACTTCCTGCTCGCTCCAGCGAGGCAGACCGCGCAGCGACGGCACTTCCCAGTGGTTCAGGCTGCCGCCCGCCAGGAATTTATCGTCATGGCTATCCAGCGCTTTCTCGTTCATGCCAAAGCCGCGCGGCGTATGGCAGCTGCCGCAGTGACCCAGACTTTCCACAATATAGGCACCGCGATTGACCTCTTCAGAGGCGCCGCCAATCGGCTGGAACGGCTTATCGGAGGTGAATGCCCAGTTCCAGAAGCGCATACCCCAGCGCTGGCTGAACGGGAAGCTCAGATCGGTTTCCGGCGGCTGCTCCGCGCTCGGCTTCACGCCTTTCATGAAATAGAGGTAGAGCGCGTGCAGGTCAGCATCGCTGATTTTGGCGTAATCAGGGTAAGGCATCGCTGGGTAGAGATGCGATCCGTCCGGCAGTATCCCTTTGCGCACCGCGTCAGAGAACTGCTGTTCGCTGTAGTTACCGATACCATGTTGCTTATCGGGCGTGATATTGGTGGAGAAGATGGTGCCGAGGTTCGACTCAATCGCCAGGCCACCTGAATAGTCAGGCTTGCCGGGAGAAGAGTGACACGCCATGCAGTCACCCAGCCGCGACAGATATTCGCCCTGCTTAATCAGCTGCGCCTCATCGTCGGCGTGCGCCTGGAGCGTCACACCACCGGCCAGCAGCAGCGCGCTGGTGAACATAAAAGACTTCAGTTTCAGCTTATTCATACGCTTATGCCTGTACCAGTGGGCCGGGATTTTTCAGATAGTGATCCTTGATCGCCTGTGCCGCCATCAGGGTAATCGCCCCGATGGTGTCGGTCGGGTTCGCCTGGAAGTTCTGCGGGAAGGCGTTGCCGCCCGGCACAAAGACGTTGTGCACATCCCAGCTTTGCAGATACTTGTTCAGCGCCGAGGTTTTCGGGTTATCGCCCATCACCGCGCCGCCCACGTTGTGGGTAGAGACATATTTGGTCAGATCAAAATCCGCGCCCATCGGCAGGAAGCTCATGCTCATGCTGTCCGGGTTCAGCTCTTTGGCGATATTGCCAACGATCCCTTTCAGATACTGCTGTAGCTTCAGCTCATTCTCTTTCCAGTTGAAGGTCATGCGCAGCAGCGGCAGGCCACGGTGATCCTTGTAGTTCGGATCGAGGTCCAGATAAATATCACGGTAAGACTGGCAGGTGGTGGTGATGCTGATCTTCATCGAATGACCATACCACTCCTCCAGACCCTCTTTGTAACCCATGCCCCAGCTCGGCGTGCCTTTGGGCAGCGCGGTGCTGATAGGGGTGCCGGTCGCCTGGGAGCTGTGGATCTTCGCGCCGCCGAGGAAACCGAGCGCAGGACCGTCGAAGTTGCCTGGCGAAATGTCGTTAAACATCTGGCCGGTCGCGCCCGCAGTGGCATACGGATTGAAGTTTTTATCTTTAAAGAACAGCGTCGCGCCGCCGTTCGACAGGAAGGCGTAGTTACGACCCACCACGCCCTCTTCGGTAATCGGGTTGTAAGGCTTACCGATGCCGGAAAGCAGCATCAGGCGCACGTTGTAGAGCTGGAAGCTGCTCAGCACCACGATTTTCGCCGGCTGGAAGCACTCATTGCCCTGTGCATCGATGTAGATCACCCCTTTGGCGGTTTTCTTATCATCGTTCAGCACCACTTTGATCACTTCAGCGTTCACCTCATAGGAGAAGTTCGGCATCCGCTTCAGTGAATCCATCACCGCGGTCTGCGGCGACGCTTTGGAGTAGTTCAGGCAGGGATATTTACTGCAATAGCCGCAGTAGTTGCAGGGCGCGATCTGGTTGCCATAGGGGTTTTTCCACGCACGCGACACGCAGGCTGACGGGTTCGGGAAGGGATGATAACCGAGTTTAGTGGCCGCCTCTTTGAACATCACGTTATTCAGCGTGTCATCCAGCGCAGGCAACGGATAAGGCTCAGAGCGCGGGCCTTCGAACGGATCGCCGCCCTCCAGGATTTTGCCGCGCAGGTTGCCGGTGTTGCCCGACTGTCCGCAGATCAGCTCAAACTTGTAGTAGTAAGGCTCAATCTCTTCCCAGCTGAACGGGAAATCCATCACCCGCATATCATCCTGTAGGATGCCGGGCTTATAGGCCTCGTCGACATAGCTTTTCAGTTTGATGTCGGTGGGGGTCGGACGGATCAGCACCGCCGTCCAGTGCAGGCCGGAACCGCCTACGCCGGTGCCGGGAGCAAACGCGCCCCATTTACGGGTCGGGAGTGCGGTCTGGCTGCTGTTGTAGCGCACGGTGACCGCCACTTCAGCGGGCGTAGCAAACACCTTGTTGCGCACCGCGTAGGCGTATTCATCCGCCGGTTTCGGGTAGGCGAATTCGTCATAATCGCGATCGCCGCCGCGCTCCAGCGCGCGCACTTCCAGCCCCGCCAGCGCCAGCTCGATGCTCATCAGCGAGCCTGCCCAGCCGAGGCCGCAGACCACGACGTCGACTTCTTTTTTAGTAACCTGTGCCATGATAATCCTGTTTCAAATACCTGATTTCGAGATGTCTTAGGCGCGTTCGCCCTTCACACTGACCGGACCCAGCGGGTAAGGCACGTTGTGCTGTTTCACCCATTCGGTGAAGCTGGCACGCGCGCCAGGGAAGCCGATGGCGATCCAGGCTTTCATGCCTTTATTGCCGCCATACATCGGGTCCGCCAGGTAGCCATGTTTGGTATCTGAAAGCAGCTGGCTGAAGAAATGCGCAGGCTTAAGACTGGCTTCGCCCAGCGCGGCAAAGTCGATCTCGTTTTTGTTCAGCTGGGTCAGCACCGCGTCCTTCTCCTCCAGCGTCAGCGCGTGAAACGCTTTCTGATGCGTGCTCTGCGACCACTGATTAATCAGCCGGATAGCGGTCTGATACATCTGCTGCGGACGGAACGGGATCTGATAGCCCATGGTGGCGGGTGCCTGAGTATTGAAAGGCCCTTGCAGGTAGATCTCGCTGCCGAAGGCTTCGCTGTGCAGCTGCTGATCGATAAAGATCGGCACGTTGGTTTCCAGCGCGCCTGGCGCTTTGCCTTTGCCGCCCGCCGGGATCAGACGATCGGTGGCGGCCAGAATGAACTGCCACTCATCGGCACTGAAAAAAATCGGTTGGTAATCGGCCAGTTCAGGCGCAGCCATCTCCGCAGCCTGCGCCGCGGTAATGCCTTTAAAGACCAGTTCACTTAATGGCAACGCCAGCAGCGATCCCAGCAAAAATTTACGCCTGGTGGTGGGTTTTTCTAACAGCATATCCGCACGGCTCTCATCGGCTAAATACCCGTAATAGTTGTTATGTGGCTGAAAGGCTGAGCGCAGGCGATGAATTCACCGCGTAAAGGACGCAACATGCACAGACGACGGCAGAACAGACAACGGCGGGTAGAGTTATTTATGGGTGACAAAAGGAACATATCGGTTAATAGCACAATACTATTAGGGATATAAATGTGTCTGAATGTAAAAATTAAATTTGAAGTATGTTTTAATGAGAATTTATGATGCTGTTGCTGAGAGGTTAAAGGCAGGTAACAGATACAGAGCGATGAAGGGACGGATAAAACCGCATAAAAATCGGGTAATTACCCTTTATAGCGGATCATTGCGGGTGAATATTTTCTCCGGGTCATCATCACCTGCGATAACCGATAAAAAAATATCATACTTCCATACCAGAGAATAATCCTGTCTGTTAACCCTATAGCGGCTTCCCGGTTGCGGCAATAAGAGCATGCCCGATTTGTGACGTTCTGTGCGGTTTCTGAATATTTTCTGCGCTGCGCAGAATAACCGCAAAATAATCACTCACCGTCATCAACGTATTTATCGGCCGATCTGCAACCTCACGCGGAACGATAATACGGGCGAAGCGGAATCATTATCGGCCGCTGGCGTGGGATGCATCAGACTCCGCCAGAATGCCCGGCAAACTCTCGCTTTTGACGAATTGTTCTCCTCCTGTGTAGCTGCCGCTTGCTATTCTTCTGGCATAACCCTTTGCCTGAGAATGGAAGATATGAGCGCTCCGTTACTGATTGCCCGCACGCCTGACGTCGAACTTCATCTGTTGCCCCAGATGGCAAACCGCCACGGTCTGATCACCGGTGCCACCGGCACCGGTAAAACCGTCACCCTGCAAAAGCTGGCGGAATCCTTCTCCGCCAGCGGCGTGCCGGTCTTTATGGCCGACGTAAAAGGTGATTTGACCGGCGTGGCGATGGCAGGTCAGGCCAGCGAAAAGCTCCAGCAGAGGCTGGCGAAGATCGGCGTCACCGACTGGCAGCCCCAGAGCAATCCGGTGGTGCTGTGGGACATCTTCGCTGAAAAGGGCCACCCGGTGCGCGCCACCGTCTCCGATCTGGGCCCGCTGCTGCTGGCGCGGCTGCTGAACCTGAATGAGGTGCAGAGCGGCGTATTGCAGATTATTTTCCGCATCGCCGACGACCAGGGCTTGCTGCTGCTGGACTTTAAAGACCTGCGCGCCATGACCCAGTACATCGGTGACAACGCGAAAAGTTTCCAGACCCAGTATGGCAACATCAACAGCGCCTCGGTCGGGGCGATCCAGCGCGGCCTGCTGACGCTGGAGCAGCAGGGTGCGGAGCATTTCTTTGGCGAACCGATGCTGGATATTGCCGACTGGATGCGCGTCGACAGCAGCGGCAAAGGCGTCATCAATATCCTCTCCGCGGAGAAGCTCTACCAGATGCCAAAACTCTACGCCACCAGCCTGCTGTGGCTGCTGTCGGAGCTGTATGAGCATCTGCCGGAAGCGGGCGATCTCGATCAGCCAAAGCTGGTGTTCTTCTTTGATGAGGCGCATCTGCTGTTTACCGACGCCCCGCCGGTACTGCTGGAGAAGATTGAGCAGGTGATGCGGCTGATCCGCTCCAAAGGGGTCGGCGTCTGGTTCGTCACCCAGAATCCGTCTGACATCCCGGATCGGGTGCTGGGACAACTCGGCAACCGGGTGCAACATGCGCTGCGCGCCTTTACGCCGAAAGATCAGAAAGCGGTGAAAACCGCGGCGGATACGCTGCGCGCCAATCCGGCGTTTAACAGCGTGGAGGCGATTCAGGCGCTGGGCACCGGCGAGGCGCTGATCTCTTTTCTGGATGCCAAAGGCAGCCCGTCGGTGACAGAGCGGGCGATGGTGATTGCGCCCGGCTCGCGCATGGGTCCGATCACAGGCGATGAACGCAACGGCCTGATCAACCATTCCGCGCTGTATGGCAAATATGAGACCGAAATCGATCGCGAATCGGCGTTTGAAAAGCTGCAAAAAGGCTTTCAGGCCGCCAGCGAGCAGGCCAGCGCGCCAGCGGCTAAAGGCGAGGCTGTCGCGGTGGACAATGGCATTCTCGGCGGGCTGAAAGAGATCCTGTTTGGTCATACCGGGCCGCGCGGCGGTAAGCATGACGGTGTGGTCCAGACGATGGCGAAAAGCGCCACCCGCCAGATTACCAACCAAATCATTCGCGGCGTACTGGGCAGCCTGCTGGGTGGCCGTCGCCGCTGAGCCTGGCTCTCTGCTAAGATCAGATGATGGATAAACAATACGAACTGAAACGGACTAAACGTCTGGCGCTGCTGTTACTGCTGCTGGCTGCCGCCACCTTTATCGTCACCCTTTTTCTGCCGCCCGGCTTCTGGGTCAGCGGCGTCAAAGCGATTGCGGAAGCGGCGATGGTCGGCGCACTGGCGGACTGGTTTGCGGTGGTGGCGCTGTTCCGGCGCGTGCCGGTGCCCTTTATCTCACGCCATACCGCGATTATTCCGCGCAACAAAGACCGCATCGGGGAGAACCTGGGTCGCTTTGTGCAGGAGAAGTTTCTGGACACCGACTCGCTGCTGAACCTGATCCGCCGTCACGATCCGTCGCAGCTGCTGGCGCAGTGGCTGAGCGCGCCGGGTAACGCTGACCGCGTCGGTCGCCATCTGCTTCAGGTGATGCGCGGTTTTCTCGATCTCACCGATGACACGCGCATCCAGAACTTTATGCGCCGCGCGGTGCATCGCGCCATTGATAAGGTCGATCTCAGCCAGACCAGCGCCCTGCTGCTGGAGAGCCTGACTAAAAATAACCGTCATCAGGCGCTGCTGGACGCGGCGATTGAACAGCTGCTGAAGCTGTTGCACAAGCCCGCGACCCGCGAGTTTATCGCCCTGCAACTGGTGCGCTGGCTGAAACGCGAACATCCCATCAAAGCCAAAATGTTACCGACAGAGTGGCTGGGTGAACACAGCGCCGAGCTGGTGGCCAACGCGGTCGATTCGCTGCTGGATGATGTGGCGCTGGATCAGGGCCATGAGCTGCGTCTCGGCTTTAACCGGGCGGTTGAGCGGCTGATTGTTAAGCTGCAAAACGACCCGGAGATGGCGGCGCGCGCCGAAGAGATCAAAGGCTGGCTGAAAGAGGACGCCTCGTTTAACCGCTACATCGGCGAGCTGTGGAATGATATGCGCGGCTGGCTGAAAGCAGACCTGAACAGTGAGGATTCGCGGGTGCAGGAGAAAGTGCGCGATGCGGCGCTCTGGCTCGGTCAGACCCTGGCGGCCGATCCGGCGCTGCGTGACTCGATGAATCAGCATCTGGAGCAGGCGGCCCGCAGCGTCGCGCCGGAGTTCGCCAGCTTCCTGACGCGCCACATCAGCGACACCGTGAAGAGCTGGGATGCGCGCGATATGTCGCAGCAGATTGAACTCAATATCGGCAAGGATCTGCAATTTATCCGCATCAACGGCACCCTGGTGGGCGGCACCATCGGGCTGATCCTCTATCTGCTGTCGCAGCTGCCTGCGGCGTTACCGATGCTGTCGGACTGGATAAGCCGTGTGGCCTGACGCCGCTGAAACCGTAACCTCCAGACGATGCCGAAACGTATGCTCCCTGAGCCGGTACATCAGCCACAAAAAAGGCCGCTTGCGCGGCCTTTTCTTTAACTTCATTTACTGCGCTTAACGCCGCTTAATCAGCATAAACAGACTGATAGCGAAGAAGGCGAAGCTCGGCAGAATCGCCCCCAGAATCGGCGGCAAGCCGTAAACCAGACTGAGCGGACCAAAGATCTGATCCAGCACGTAGAACAGGAAGCCAAAGCTGATACCGGTGACAACACGCACTCCCATCGAGACGCTACGCAGCGGACCGAAGATAAAGGAGAGCGCCATCAGCATCATCACCGCCACCGACAGCGGCTGGAAAATCTTGCTCCACATATTCAGCAGATAGCGTCCTGACTCCTGACCGCTCTGCTTGAGATACTTGCTGTAGTTATACAGACCGCGAATCGACAACGCATCGGGGTCCAGCGCCACCACGCCGAGCTTGTCGGGCGTCAGGTTGGTTTTCCATTCACCGCTCAGGCTTTGCGAACCGGTAATCTGCTTCGGATCGGTCAGGTTCGACTCATCCACCTGGGACAGTATCCAGCGCTTCTTCGCCGCATCCCAGGTCGCCGTCGCCGCGTAACGCACGCTTTGCAGCCGACGCTGATCGTTAAAGCTGTAGATGCTGACGCCATCAATCTCGTTGTCGCCTTTAATGCGCTCGATAAAGATGAAGCTGTTGCCATCTTTCGCCCACAGACCGTTCTGCGTCGAGACCAGCGCCCCGCCGTAAAGCTGTTGCGCCCGGTAGTTACGCGCCATCTGCTCGCCTGACGGCGCGACAAACTCGCCAATCGCCATGGTCAGCAGCACCAGCGGGATGGCGGTTTTCATCACCGACAGCGCCACCTGCATGCGGGTAAAGCCTGCCGCCTGCATCACCACCAGCTCACTGCGCTGCGCCAGCGCGCCCAGCCCCAGCAGCGCACCCAGCAGGGCCGCCATCGGGAAGAAGATCTCAATATCCTTCGGAACGCTGAGCAGGGTGTAGTAACCGGCGGAGAGCGCGCTATAGCTGCCCTGGCCGGTTTTACGCAGCTGATCGACGAACTTGATGATGCCGGAGAGCGACACCAGCATAAACAGCGTCAGCATGATGGTGTTAAAAATGGTTTTACCGATATAGCGGTCGAGTACGCGAAACATCAGACCGAGCCTCCGCGGGTGAAGCGGGCACGAATCCGACGCATCGGCACCGTATCCCACAGGTTAAGCAGCACCGCCAGCACCAGATAGCTGATATTCACCACCCACATCCAGAGCGCGGGATCGAGTCGCCCTTTCGCTCCGCTCGACCGCAGCGAACTCTGCAACAGGAAGAAGATCAGATAGAGCAGCATCGCCGGCAGCATCGACAGCACCCGGCCCTGACGTGGATTGACCACGCTGAGCGGCACCACCATCAGCGCCATCACCAGCACCGCAAACACCAGCGTCAGACGCCAGTGCAGCTCCGCGCGGAAGGCCGGCGAATCGTTGCCGAACAGGCCGCTGAAGCTCGACTGCTCAGCATCGTTCGGGTCCAGCGTCGCCGCTTTATAGCCTACCACCGCCTGATAGTGGGTGAAGTCGGTGATACGGAAATCACGCAGCAGCGCGG
Source organism: Pantoea sp. C2G6 (assembly GCF_051336815.1). Classification (NCBI taxonomy): domain Bacteria; kingdom Pseudomonadati; phylum Pseudomonadota; class Gammaproteobacteria; order Enterobacterales; family Erwiniaceae; genus Pantoea; species Pantoea sp. C2G6. Next base: position 138,511 of record NZ_JBGMNJ010000008.1, on the reverse strand, counting down.
TGCCCTCAAAGCGGGTGCCTTTATCCAGCGTCACCACCTGGGAACCATCTTTATGCTGATCCATATGGCCGCTGTCAGCCAGCACCACCGACGGACGCGCATTGCCTTTAGGCCGTAGCTGCGCCAGGAAGACATTACCGAACTGGTTGCCCTTCACATCTTCAATAAACAGCACCGCGCTGCCATCGCTGGAGGTCTGGAACTGACCCGCGGCCAGCGCCGCCGCACCAGGGTTCGCCTTGGCATTCTGCGTCACCTCATCCTGATAGCGGGATGACCAGGGACCGAGCCAGACCACGTTCACCGCCGCCACCGCGGAGGTCAACAGCATCAGGACCATCGCGGCCTTTACCAGCACACCCTTACTCAGGCCGCAGGCGTGCATCACGGTGATTTCGCTGTCCGTGTAGAGCCGTCCCAGCGTCATCAGGATCGCCAGAAACAGACTAAGGGGCAGTATAAGTTGTGCCATTTCAGGCACGCCGAGTCCTAACAAGGTCAGAACGAGGTTTGTCGGCACTTCGCCATCCACCGCGGCTCCCAGGATCCTGACTAACTTCTGGCAAAAGAAGATTAACAGCAGGATGAAAAGGATAGCCAGCTGGCTTTTGAGCGTTTCCCGAACCAGATATCTAATGATGATCACGCTTAGTACGCCTGTGAAAACTTGTCTTTTTGCAGGAAAATCGCTAGTTTCAACGCTTATCAGCCATTTTTCTTCATCAATGGCCGCTGTCGTCGCTAAAATTGTATGACAAACGTGCTTGGGTGGTGAAAAAACAACATCCTGTCACCCCGATTCATTATGACCTCCAGCGGCAGAATGTCATGCTGCCACGATGAATAAATGGGTCATGAGCGCGCTACATTCTAGCGGCAGCCGCCGCCGTTGTCTTTAAGATTCAGGAGAGTGCATGGAGTTCAGTGTAAAAAGCGGAAGCCCGGAAAAACAGCGCAGTGCCTGCATTGTCGTTGGCGTTTTCGAACCGCGTCGTCTGTCACCGATTGCCGAGCAGCTGGATAAAATCAGCGACGGCTATATCAGCGCCCTGCTGCGCCGCGGCGAGCTGGAAGGAAAAGTGGGCCAGACACTGCTGCTGCATCATGTGCCAAACATCCTCTCTGAGCGGATTCTGCTGATTGGCTGCGGTAAAGAGCGTGAGCTGGATGAACGCCAGTACAAGCAGGTGATCCAGAAAACCATCAATACCCTGAACGACACCGGCTCGATGGAAGCGGTCTGCTTCCTGACCGAACTGCATGTAAAAGGCCGCAATACCTACTGGAAAGTGCGTCAGGCGGTGGAAACCTCAAAAGAGGCGCTCTACAACTTTGACCAGCTGAAAAGTAACAAAGCAGAGCCGCGTCGTCCGCTGCGCAAGCTGGTGTTCAACGTCCCGACCCGCCGTGAACTCACCAGCGGTGAGCGGGCGATCCAGCATGGACTGGCGGTGGCCGCCGGAATGAAAGCGGCGAAAGATCTCGGCAACATGCCGCCGAACATCTGTAACCCCGCCTACCTGGCGTCACAGGCGCGCCAGCTGGCCGACGCCTTCAGCAAAAATGTCACCACGCGGGTAATCGGCGAGCAGCAGATGAAAGAGCTGGGCATGAACGCCTATCTCGCCGTTGGTGCCGGCTCGCAGAACGAATCGCTGATGTCGGTGATTGAGTACAAGGGCAACCCCGACGCGGATGCGCGCCCGATTGTGCTGGTGGGTAAAGGACTGACCTTTGACACCGGCGGCATCTCCATCAAGCCCGCCGACAGCATGGATGAGATGAAATATGACATGTGCGGCGCGGCCTCGGTCTATGGCGTGATGCGCATGGTGGCGGAGCTGAATCTGCCGCTCAACGTGGTCGGCGTGCTGGCGGGCTGTGAAAACATGCCGGATGGCCGGGCGATGCGTCCGGGCGACGTGCTGACCACCATGTCTGGCCAGACCGTTGAAGTGCTGAACACCGACGCCGAAGGCCGTCTGGTGCTGTGCGATGCCCTGACCTACGTTGAACGTTTCGACCCGGAAGTGGTGATTGACGTGGCGACGCTGACCGGGGCCTGCGTGATTGCGCTCGGCCATCACATCAGCGGCCTGCTGTCGAACCACAATCCGCTGGCGCATGAGCTGATCAGCGCCTCGGAGCAGTCAGGCGATCGCGCCTGGCGTCTGCCGATGGCCGATGAGTATCAGGAGCAGCTGGAGTCCAACTTCGCCGATATGGCGAACATTGGTGGCCGTCCGGGTGGCGCGATTACCGCCGCCTGCTTCCTGGCGCGCTTCGCCCGCAAATATAACTGGGCGCACCTGGATATTGCCGGCACCGCCTGGCGCTCCGGCAAAGCCAAAGGCGCCACCGGACGTCCGGTGCCGATGCTGTCGCAGTTCCTGTTGAATCGGGCAGGATTGAACGGCGACGACTGATCGCCGACGATGCTGACAACACAAGGGCGGAGCTGATTCCGCCCTTGATCTTCTGATGAGCAAACCGATGAAAAACGCAACCTTCTACGTGCTGGAAACCGATGCCCCCGTTGATGGCCTGAGCGCTATCGAAGCGCTGGTGTGCAATCTGGCGGAAACACGCTGGCGGGCCGGAAAGCGGGTATTGATCGCCTGTGAAGATGAACAGCAGGCGATTCGCCTCGACGAAGCGCTGTGGCAGCGGCCGGCTAACGCCTTTGTGCCGCACAACCTGGCGGGCGAAGGCCCGCGCTACGGTGCGCCGGTCGAGCTGGCCTGGCCCCAGCGTCGCGGCAGTTCCTCGCGCGACCTGCTGATTAGCCTGCTGCCGCACTTCGCAGATTTTGCTACTGCTTTCCATGAAGTGATAGACTTCGTTCCTTACGAAGACGCTCTCAAACAGCTGGCGCGCGACCGCTATAAAGCGTATCGCAGCGTTGGTTTCCAATTGAATACGGCAACGCCGCCACAGCCGCAAACGACATAGCAGAAATGGAAAAGACATATAACCCGCAAGATATTGAGCAGCCGCTTTACGAGCATTGGGAAAAGCAGGGCTACTTCAAACCGAATGGCGACACCAGCCAGGAAAGCTTTTGCATCATGATCCCGCCGCCGAACGTCACCGGTAGCTTGCACATGGGTCACGCCTTCCAGCAAACCATCATGGACACCCTGATCCGTTACCAGCGCATGCAGGGGAAAAACACCCTGTGGCAGGCGGGTACTGACCACGCGGGCATCGCCACGCAGATGGTGGTTGAGCGCAAGATTGCGGCTGAAGAGGGCAAAACGCGCCAGGATTATGGTCGTGATGCGTTTATCGACAAAATCTGGCAGTGGAAAGCAGAGTCGGGCGGCACCATTACCCGTCAGATGCGCCGCCTCGGCAACTCCGTGGACTGGGAGCGCGAGCGCTTCACCATGGATGAGGGTCTGTCAAACGCGGTGAAAGAGGTGTTTGTGCGCCTCTATAAAGAGAACCTAATCTACCGTGGCAAACGCCTGGTGAACTGGGACCCTAAACTGCGCACCGCCATCTCCGACCTCGAAGTGGAAAACCGCGAGAGCAAAGGCTCGATGTGGCATATCCGCTATCCGCTGGCGGACGGCGCGAAAACCGCCGACGGCAAAGATTATCTGGTGGTCGCCACCACCCGCCCGGAAACCCTGCTGGGCGATACCGGTGTTGCCGTTAACCCGGAAGATCCGCGCTATAAAGATCTGATCGGCAAATTTGTGATGCTGCCGCTGGTGGGTCGCCTGATCCCGATCGTCGGCGACGAACACGCCGACATGGAAAAAGGCACCGGCTGCGTCAAGATCACCCCGGCGCATGACTTTAACGACTACGAAGTGGGTCGTCGTCATAAGCTGCCGATGATCACTATTTTGACCTTCGAAGGTACTATAAGGTCATACGCTGAAGTGCTTGATCACAATGGTGAAGACTCAGATGTTTATAGTGATGTAATTCCTATGCAATTCCAGCAGATGGAACGCTTCGCGGCGCGCAAAGCGATTGTCGCCGCCGTCGACGAGCTGGGCCTGCTGGAAGAGATCAAACCGCATGACCTGACGGTGCCTTACGGCGACCGTGGCGGCGTGGTGATCGAACCGATGCTGACCGATCAATGGTACGTGCGTACCGCCCCGCTGGCGAAAGTCGCGGTGGAAGCGGTTGAAAACGGCGACATCCAGTTTGTGCCGAAGCAGTATGAAAACATGTACTTCTCCTGGATGCGCGATATTCAGGACTGGTGTATCTCCCGTCAGCTCTGGTGGGGTCATCGCATCCCGGCCTGGTATGACAACGACGGTAACGTCTATGTTGGCCGCACCGAAGAGGAAGTCCGCGCCGAGAACAACCTGGCCGCCGATGTGGCGCTGCGTCAGGATGATGACGTACTGGACACCTGGTTCTCCTCCGGTCTCTGGACCTTCTCAACCCTGGGCTGGCCGGAAAACACCGAAGCGCTGCGTACCTTCCACCCGACCAGCGTGCTGGTGAGTGGCTTCGACATCATCTTCTTCTGGATTGCCCGCATGATCATGCTGACCATGCACTTCATCAAAGATGAAAATGGCAAACCGCAGGTGCCGTTTAAAACCGTCTACATGACCGGTCTGATCCGCGATGAAGAGGGTCAGAAGATGTCAAAATCCAAGGGCAACGTGATTGACCCGCTGGATATGGTTGACGGCATCTCGCTGGAGGCGCTGCTGGAAAAACGCACCGGTAACATGATGCAGCCGCAGCTGGCGGAGAAGATCCGCAAACGCACTGAGAAGCAGTTCCCGAACGGCATCGAGCCCTCTGGCACCGATGCGCTGCGCTTCACCCTGGCGGCGCTGGCTTCAACCGGCCGCGACATCAACTGGGACATGAAGCGCCTGGAAGGGTATCGCAACTTCTGTAACAAGCTGTGGAACGCCAGCCGCTTTGTGCTGATGAATACCGAAGATCAGGATTGCGGTCAGAACGGCGGCGAAATGACGCTGTCGCTGGCGGATCGCTGGATCCTCACCGAATTCAACCACACGGTGAAGGCGTACCGCGAAGCGCTGGATAGCTATCGTTTCGATATTGCCGCCAACATCCTGTATGACTTCACCTGGAACCAGTTCTGCGACTGGTATCTGGAGCTGACCAAGCCGGTGATGAACAGCGGCAGCGAGTCTGAACTGCGCGGCACCCGCCATACGCTGGTTCAGGTGCTGGAAGCGCTGCTGCGCCTGGCGCACCCGATCATTCCGTTTATCACGGAAACCATCTGGCAGCGCGTCAAAGGGCTGAAAAATATCAGCGACGACACCATCATGCTGCAACCTTTCCCGCAGTTTGACGCGGCGAAAGAGGATGCCGAAGCGAAAGCGGACATTGAGTGGATGAAACAGGCGATCGTCGCGGTGCGTAATATCCGTGCCGAGATGAACATCGCGCCGAGCAAGCCGCTGGATGTGCTGCTGCGTGACTGCTCAGCTGCGGCCCAGCGCCGGGTTGAGGCTAACCGCAACTTCCTGTCGCGCCTGGCGCGTCTGGAAAGCCTGACCATTCTGCCTGCGGGCGAGAAAGGTCCGGTGTCGGTGACCAAAATTGTGGAAGGCGCAGAGCTGCTGATCCCGATGGCGGATCTGGTGGATAAAACCGCCGAGCTGGAGCGCCTGGCGAAAGAGCTGGTGAAGCTGGAGGTCGAAATCGAGAAGATCGAGACCAAACTGGCAAACGAAGGCTTTGTCTCGCGCGCCCCGGAAGCGGTGGTCGCGAAAGAGCGCGAACGTGTCGCCGAACTGCAACAGTCAAAAACAAAACTGATTGAACAGCAGGCGGTCATTGCGGCATTGTAAGCGTCGAAGCTGACAGCTTATTCATAAAGCCGGGCTTGCCCGGCTTTTTTATTGACCTCGTACAAATCCGGAAGAGATGATGACGACCAGCGCCACCCCGCGTATTGACCTTCTGCTGCGGCCGATTACGGCTGCCGATAATCCGCATATCGCCCAGGTGATCCGCGACGTATCCGCCGAGTTCGGCCTGACGGCGGACAAAGGCTATACCGTATCTGACCCGCAGCTCGATCAGCTGTTTGAATTGTACAGCGCCGACCAGAGCGCCTACTGGGTCGTTGAATACCAGGGCAAGGTGGTAGGCGGCGGCGGCGTTGCGCCACTCGCCTGTAGCGCGCCCGATATTTGTGAACTGCAAAAGATGTATTTTCTGCCCGCGGTGCGCGGTCAGGGCCTGGCGCGCGAACTGGCGCTGCGGGCGATGGATCATGCGCGCAGCCAGGGTTTCCGGCGCTGCTATCTGGAAACCACCGCCAGCCTGACGCGGGCCATTAAGCTCTATGAGTCACTGGGCTTTGAGCATATCGACGGTGCGATGGGCTGCACCGGCCATGTCGACTGCGAAGTGCGGATGCTGAGAGCGCTATAATCCGCGCTCAACGTAGCGCATGTCATTGACGGCCTCAATTTTGAACTCCCCGTTATCGGTGTAGCGCAGCAGGGTGACGCTGGCGTTGTTGAGTTGCGTAGGGTGAGAGCTATCGCCCAACGCCTTCAGCAAAGCGGAGATAGCCATACCATGACTGACAACCAGGACGTTGCCACCGCCCTGCTGCTGGGCCTGCTTTGCGATCTTAGTGATGCTCTCCAGCATGCGCTTAGCCACCTGCTGATAGGTTTCGGCCTGACCGGAAGATTTGATGCCGGCAAGCGATGAGGTGCCTGATGCTTCCGCCTGATGGATAGCATCAATAACACCCCCTATATCAATTTTCCCGCTGCTAAACGCCTCAAGCAGCGCCGCATCAGATGCATAACCCGCCTGCCGCGCCGCAGCAGTGATCATATTCTTATCCAAATCGCCTTCATAAAGTCCAAAACAGACTTCCCGCAGCCCCTTATCCTCGTTGAGTGGTAGCACCTTTTTCCATGCTTTCATCGCGAGCTGAGCGGTTTCTCTCGCCCGGCCCGAATCGCTGGACCAGACCGCGACGAACGTCACAGGTTTCAGGCCCCGCCCCAGTTGCTCCGCTACCGCCGCGCCGGAGGCTGTTAGCGGCGTATCGGACCATCCCTGTGCACGGTGTACCGTATTAAACATCGTCTTGCCATGCCGGGTGACATACAGCATCACATCGGCTCCCCAGGCCCCGCCTGAAAAGCCCATCGCTATTGCAATCGTTAATAATAAAATTCTGATTAATATTTTCATTTTTTACGCTCCTGATTAAAAAACACCAGATGTATATTTATTCGCAATCCTGGTGTCCATTTACCCTTTCTGTATGCCGCTGCAAGGGTGAGATTTTTTAAAACTCGATACCAGTAGCTGAACGGATTAATTAATGCCCCCGGTTTTCACCAGCTTATTACCACCATGAAAACGACAATAACTGAACTGTATGCCGCTTTTTATGGCCGTTGATATTGAATGCTGACTTAATGCGCCCCACGCCTTCTCTTTATTCTGCGTGTAAACGTTGCGAGCAGCGGTCAGCGAACTAAAACGTCCGCGGCTATTATTTGTCAAAGCGCGAAGAACATACCCTGCCAGAGTCTGTGCTGGATCAATCGCGCAGACACGTCAGGAAAATCACTCTTTGCATGAAATGCGCTTCAGATTATTGAAATTGATACCGGACATAAGACGTCCTCCTTAATTATCAAAACTTCCCCGAACAAGATACAAGACGATATAAAAAACCCGCCAGACCATTTAATTTTCCAATAAAAAACCCGACGCATAACCTTCTGGTAAAAGGTCACACGTCGGGTTTTGCTTGAAAAATAACAATCCCATATCAATATCTGGAATGTATTTATTTATAGTGTGAAGTTCAAGAGAAAAAATAGGGTATGTGAGGCGCTGCACAAAAAACCCACCAGAAAAGCGGGAGTTTTGATAGAAAAAGCGACTTAACTTTTACTTCAGATAAAACAGTCCGATAAAACCAAGGCAAACCGGAAAAGGAGAATAAGAAGACACCCTGAAAGGGTGTCATAAATGATGGCTTACCACGCCGGTACGCCGCTGTGAAAGCGCAGTTCGTGATCGGGTTCGCTGATTAACCGCCCTTCTGTGATGCCAATCGCCTGCACCCGCGGCGCAATATCGTAAGTGGCGATCTGCGCCGCCAGGGTTAAATAGTCCTGATAATGGCGCGCTTCCGAACGCAGCAGCGAGAGATAGAAAGTCGCCAGCTCCTTGTCGAGCCAGGGTGCCAGACTGGCGAAACGCTCGCAGGAGCGCGCCTCGATATAAGCGCCACAGATCAGCTTATCCACCAGCGTTTCCGGTTCATGGGTGGTCACCTCACGCAGCAGCGATTTCGCATAGCGGCTGGAGGTGATCTTCTGATAGACCAGCCCGCGCGACTGCATAATCTCCCACACCTGATAGAAGTGATGCAGCTCCTCTTTAATCAGCAGCACCATCTTCTCCACCAGATCGTCCGCCCACGGCAGCGCATTGCGCACGATAATGCGTTTGGTCAGGTTGCGGTGAGCATGAATAAAGTCACTGTCGCCCACTTCGCGGAAGATAAAATCTTCGTAGGGTTGCAGCCAGGCGAGAATCGCCTCACCGCTGGGTTTGTCGGCCACATATTTGCGGATCAGCCAGACGGCGGTCTGCGCCGCTTTCAGCTCACACACCAGGTGGTCGGTTAACAGCAGCGTCAGATTTTCCGGCTTGCGCGCCTCATCAATCCAGGCCTGCGGCGTGCGGCAGTGCAGAAACTGACAGATCGGTTCAAGTAAGGGTGCGTAGTTCATGATGTCAAAACAGGTGTGAAGAGGGTGACAGGCGGAGAAGGCTCCGCCCCGGGCTACTTAGTGGCGAACACCATCATCATCTTCATCGTCGATGGCGTCGTCATCTTCATCTTCGGCATCGGGATCTTCGAAATAGGTGCCCCAGCCGTCGTAGTCGACGTTGTACTTACCGATCAGGTTCACCAGCTGCTCAACCTGCGCATCAATCAGTTCCGGCTTCAACGCCGATTCGCTGATGATGTCAACGCACATCACCGTGGTGCCATCTTCCAGCTCCAGCTCTTCCGGCTCGGTGACTTCATAGCCCAGCTTAAAGGCATCAACCGCCGCCTTCTCCAGCGAGTCAAAATTATTGCATGAGAGATGGTGCTCAATGGTATAGAGCGCATCGGGATCGCTGCCATCCTCCAGCAGCTCTTCGATAATCTGCCGCGTCTCTTCCTGCTGCTCTTCCAGCAATGCTTCATATGCCATGACAATGTCCTCTCTGAATTCGGCAATAGATCGCTATTTTCCCACACTGCCTGTCGCGCCACTACACAAAACGAGAAGTTTATTCTCGCTGCACTTGTAAATGAATATTCATACGGTTAAATTGAATTTTAATTCATTATGCTTAACACCGGAGTGCTGTATGAGTCAGTTGTATCAGCGTCATTTCCTCAGGCTGCTGGATTTTACCCCGGCCGAAATTGATTACCTGCTTACCCTTTCTGCTGAATTAAAACAGGCGAAAAAAAGCGGCAGCGAAGTCCCTGCCCTGAAAGGTAAAAACATCGCGCTCATCTTCGAAAAAGACTCGACCCGTACCCGATGCTCTTTCGAAGTTGCCGCTTACGATCAGGGTGCTAACGTCACCTATCTCGGCCCTAGCGGCAGCCAGATCGGTCATAAAGAGTCGATGCGCGACACCGCGCGGGTGCTGGGCCGGATGTACGATGGTATTCAGTATCGCGGTTACGGTCAGGCGCTGGTGGAAACCCTGGCGGAACATGCTGGTGTGCCGGTGTGGAACGGCCTGACCACCGAGTTTCACCCGACCCAGCTGCTGGCCGATCTGCTGACCATGCAGGAACATCTGCCGAACAAAAAGCTCAGCGAGATGACGCTGGTCTACGTCGGTGATGCGCGCAATAACATGGGCAACACCATGCTGGAAGCGGCTGCGCTGGTGGGGCTGGATCTGCGTCTGGTGGCACCTAAGAGCTGCTGGCCGGAAGAGGAACTGGTGGCGCAGTGCCGTGAGGTGGCGCAGCAGACTGGCGGAAAAATCACCCTTACCGATCAGATTGCTGACGGCGTAAACGGCGCTGACTTTATCTATACCGATGTCTGGGTGTCGATGGGCGAAGCCAAATCGGTGTGGGCAGAGCGCATCGCCCTGCTGCGTGACTATCAGGTCAATCGGGCGATGCTCGATCTGACCGGCAATCCGCAGGTGAAATTCCTGCACTGCCTGCCCGCTTTCCATGACGATCAGACCACGCTGGGCCAGCAGATGGCGGAGCAGTACGATCTGCCGAACGGCATGGAGGTGAGCAACGAGGTGTTTGAGTCGCCGCACAGCATTGTGTTCGACCAGGCGGAAAACCGCATGCACACCATCAAAGCGGTGATGGTCGCCACCCTCGGGCAGTAATTCCCCCAGCCAGCGTGCGGTGCTGCCACTGACCGGCAGCACCGCACGCCGCTGGTTTCCCCTGCGATCCCTGCGCCGCAAACGTTTTCGCCCGGCACGTTTTCCTCTTGCCGCCCCAGCGCGAACGGGTATAATGCGCCACAATTTGCCGGAGGAAATATGCTACAGCGCAGCGGACAATTTGACGCTCCATCACGCCTGACCGCAGGCGGTGCTGCTGTTTCTTTCGGTCATCGACCCGATCATAAAAAAGCCCCTTAAGCAGGGGCTTTTTTTTGTCCGCAATCCGGCCGCGCAGAGGAGACAGCTATGGCTAACCCGCTATACCGCAAGCACATTATTTCAATCAACGACCTCAGTCGTGAAGAGCTGGAGCTGGTGCTGCACACCGCCGCCGAGCTGAAAGCCAACCCGCAGCCGGAACTGCTGAAGCACAAGGTGATCGCCAGCTGCTTCTTTGAAGCCTCGACCCGTACCCGTCTCTCATTTGAAACCGCCATCCATCGCCTTGGCGCGTCAGCGGTGGGCTTTGCTGACGGCAGCAACACCTCGCTGGGTAAAAAAGGCGAAACCCTGGCCGACACCATTTCGGTCATCGGCACCTATGTTGATGCCATTGTGATGCGCCATCCACAGGAGGGCGCGGCGCGGCTGGCAACCGAGTTTTCCGGCGGCATTCCGATTCTCAACGCCGGTGACGGTGCGAACCAGCATCCTACCCAGACTCTGCTCGATCTCTTCACCATCCAGGAGACCCAGAGCCATCTGAATCAGCTGAATGTGGCGATGGTCGGTGACCTGAAATATGGCCGCACCGTCCACTCACTGACCCAGGCGCTGGCAAAGTTTGATGGCAACCGCTTCTTCTTTATCGCTCCCGACGCGCTGGCGATGCCCGCCTACATCACCGACATGCTGGATGAGAAAAACATCCCCTGGTCACGCCACGACAGCTTCGAAGAGGTGATGCCGCAGCTCGATATTCTCTACATGACGCGGGTACAGAAAGAGCGGCTCGATCCCTCCGAATATGCCAACGTCAAAGCGCAGTTCATTCTGCGTGCCGCCGATCTCGCGACGGCGCGCGATAACATGAAAGTGCTGCACCCGCTGCCGCGCATCGACGAAATCACCACCGATGTCGATAAAACCCCTTACGCCTGGTACTTTCAGCAGGCGGGAAATGGCATCTACGCGCGCCAGGCTCTGCTGGCACTGGTTCTCAACAGCGAACTCGCCCTGTAAGGAGAGGCACCCATGACTCAGGACAACAAATTGCAGGTTGAAGCGATTAAACGCGGCACGGTGATCGACCATATCCCGGCGCAAATCGGCTTTAAATTACTGTCACTGTTCCGGCTGACCGAAACCGACCAGCGCATTACCATTGGCCTCAACCTGCCGTCGGGCGAGATGGGCCGCAAAGATCTGATTAAAATTGAGAACACCTTCCTGACCGACGATCAGATCAATCAGCTGGCGGTCTATGCGCCGCACGCCACGGTCAACCGCATCGACGACTATGAAGTGGTGGCGAAAATCGCCCCGTCGCTGCCGGACCACGTTGAGCGCGTGCTGACCTGCCCGAACAGCAACTGTATCAGCCGCAGCGAGCCGGTCTTCTCCAGCTTCGCGGTAAAGCAGCGGGCCGACGATGTGCATCTGAAGTGCAAATATTGCGAGAAAGAGTTCGCCCGCCATGTGGTTTTGGGTCAATGGTAATCGCTCCGGCCAGCCTTATAATGGTGAAGAGCGGCGGAATCACCGCCTGTTAAGAGAATAAAAGGAGCAATGATGACCCGAGAAATCAGTACCGAAAAAGCCCCGGCCGCTATCGGCCCCTATGTTCAGGGTGTCGATCTGGGCAGCATGATCATCACATCCGGTCAGATCCCGGTCGATCCGGCAACCGGTCTGGTCGCTGACGATGTGGCCGCGCAGGCGCGTCAGTCGCTGGAAAATGTGAAGGCGATTGTGGAAGCGGCAGGCCTGAAGGTGGGTGACATCGTCAAGACCACGGTGTTCGTGAAGGATCTGAATGATTTCGCCACGGTGAACGCGACTTATGAGGCGTTTTTCACCGCCCATGACGCCGCTTTCCCGGCCCGTTCCTGTGTTGAAGTGGCGCGTCTGCCAAAAGATGTGAAGATTGAAATTGAAGCGATTGCGGTCCGCCGTTAAGCGAACCGCTCACCGCCTCTCTACCGTTCCGCGGCAGAGAGGCGGTGAATGTTTTACCGTTTCGCCGGTCGCCACAGCCACAGCAGGGTGATCACCAGCGCAAACAGCACGCCGAAGCCGACACCGGTCGCCACGGCGGGCGCGCCCGCTTTAATGGCCAGCGTATAGAGCCCCAGCATCACCAGCATGGCGCTGTTCTCCCCCAGATTCTGCACCGCAATCGCGTTGCCTGAACCCACGCTCTCTTTGCCACGCGCCTGAAGCAGCGCGTTCAGCGGCACCACAAAGAAGCCACCCAGCGCGCCAATCAGCATCAGCAGCAGATAAGCGTTCAGCAGCGCATGTTGCAGCGCGAAGACCACCACCATCACGCCAATCAGCACCCCGGCTGGCATACAGCGGCGCACCGTCTCCAGCGTCACCAGCTTCGCCGCCGCCGCCGCACCGATCACAATCCCCAGCGCCACCATCGCGTTCAGGGTGGTCGGCGTGGTGTTGTCATCAATGCCCAGCGCCACCGGCACCCACAGCACCAGCAGGAAGCGCAGCGTCACCCCCGCGCCCCAGAACAGGCTGGTGCCGAGCAGCGAAAAGCGCGTCTCCGCGTCACGCCACAGCAGCGTGGCGGCCTGGAAGAAACGGCGCACCATCGCCGTCAGCTGCCAGCTCTGTCCCGGCCGTGCCGCCTGCAATTTCGGGATAAACAGGTTGGCGACCACCGCCACGCCGTAGGTCAGCGCGCAGATCCCCAGCGCCGCCAGCAGATGCCAGTCCGCCAGCACTCCGCCCGCCACCGAACCGAGCAGAATGGCGGCGATGGTCGAGCCCTCCATCAGCCCGTTGGCTTTGACCAGCTGCTCGCCGTGGGTAATCTCGCCGAGGATGCCATATTTAGCCGGGGAGTAGGCGGCGGCACCGACCCCGACCAGGGTGTAGCCAAGGAACGGATTAAAGCCGAAGCAGATCACCAGCGCCCCCAGCAGCTTCAGGCTGTTGGCGATCATCATCGCCCGCCCTTTCGCCATGCTGTCCGCCACCTGACCGACAAACGGGGCCAGCAGAATATAGGTGGCGACAAACAGCATCTGCAAAACCGGCTGGCTCCAGTCGGGATAGGACTGGTTTTTCAGCACGGCCAGCGTGGCGAACAGCAGCGCGTTATCACCAAAGGCGGAAAAGAACTGGGCGACAATCACGGCGATCATGCCGCGTGACATCAGCGGCGCGGTGCGGTCGATGTTCATGCCGGCTCCTCTTCCGCCATCTTTTTCAGCGTCACGTAATCGGGTTTACCGCTGCCCAGTTGCGGCAACTGTTTCACCACCCGAATATCACGCGGCAGCGCCAGCTCCGGTGCGCCCAGCGCGCGGGCCGCCTGTTGCAGGCTGTCGCGCGCCAGATCGCTGTCGGTGGTGAACAGCACCAGCGCCTCGCCGCGCTGACCATCCGGGCGCAGCGACGCCGCATGCTGTTTGTCCGGTGACGCCTTCAGGGCGATCTGCTCAACGATCTCCAGCGACACCATCTCACCGGCGATTTTGGCGAAGCGTTTGGCGCGTCCCTGAATCTGGCAGAAACCGCCCTCATCGAAACTGACAATATCGCCGGTGTCATACCAGCCCGCTTCCTGGTTGCCTTCGCCATCGTCGGCGGCCGGTGCTTCCAGCACGCCCGGATTTTCCACCCGCAGATAGCCTTTCATCACGTTGGGGCCGCGCAGTTGCAGCCGTCCGCCCTGCTCAATCCCCGGCACCGACATCAGCCGCGAATCCATGCCCGGCAGAATACGGCCTACGCTGTGCGCCTTCGCCGCCATCGGAACGTTGATCGCCACCACCGGCGCGCACTCGGTCACGCCATAGCCTTCAAGGATACGGATGCCATACTTCTCGATATAGAGCTGGCGGGTGTTCTCCTGGAGCTTCTCCGCCCCCGCCACCACGTAACGCAGCCGGGCAAAGTCGTAGGGCGCGGCAAAGCGCGCGTAGTTACCGAGGAAGGTTGAGGTGCCAAACAGCACGGTGCAGTTACGGTCATAGACCAGCTCCGGCACGATGCGATAGTGCAGCGGGCTGGGATAGAGAAACACCTGCGCCCCGGTCATCAGCGGGGTAAACAGGCCGACAGTCAGGCCAAAGGCGTGAAACAGCGGCAGCGCCGACATAAAGCGATCGCGCGGGGTAAAATCCGCCACGGTACGAATCTGCTCGACGTTCGCCAGCAGGCTTTTATGGGAATGCACCACCCCTTTGGGATTGCCTTCCGATCCTGAGGTGAACAGCACCATCGCGGCGTCTTCCGGCTGCTGCGGCACCTGCGCGCGCTGCGGCAGCAGCAGATGGCCAAGGATCCACAGCTTATCCTGGAGGGTCACGCTATCTTTCAGATCTTCCAGATAGACCCACTGCACATCCTCAAGCCCCTGCGGCAGATGCCACAGATTGCCTTTATCCAGGAACTGGCGTGAGGTGAAGACGGTTTTAATCTGCGCCGCGGTCAGCGCCGCCCGCATGCCGTTAACCCCGGCGGTGTAGTTGAGCATCGCCGGAACGCGGCCGCGCAGCGACGCGCCGAAGATCGCCGCCGCCGTGACGGTGGTGTTGGGCAGCAGCAGCCCGACCACTTCACGCGGCTGGCTGTAGCGCTCCAGAATCCGGCCGACGCCCAGCGACTTCTTCAGCAGGCCGTTGTAGCTGTCGGGTTTGAAATTGACATCTTCGATGCAGCGCTTAAACGCGCCATAGCGCGTTCGTGCCGCCAGCAGCGCCTCAAACAGGGTCTCCCGCGGGCGGACCGCCATGCGTGCTTCCATCATGACATGGTGCAGATGCTCTCCGGCCAGCACGCGCCGATCGCGCGCCCGTTTCGCCTCCGGCATCGGAATGCGGGTCGCGGGCAGAATGGTCAGGGTGATGCGTGGAAACAGGCGACGTTTAAACACGCCAGCCAGCCGGCCAAACGGCGTGAACTCCGCCCCTTCAATCCGCATCGGCACCACCGTCGCGCCTGACCGCGCCGCGACAAAGCCCGCGCCGCTGTAGATTTTCATCAGCGAGCCGGTCACGGTAATCCGTCCTTCCGGGAAGATCACCACCGGACGCCCACTGTCGATCAGCCGTACCAGCTGTTTCAGCGCCATTGGCCGCGTCGGATCGAGCGGGACAAAGTCGATAAAGGGCTTTACCAGCCGCATAAACCAGCTTTCGCTGATGGTCGAATAGACCGCGAAGACCGGCTTGATCGGCAGAAACAGCGCCAGCAGGATACCGTCGAGAAACGATCCATGGTTTGGCGTAATCAGTACCTTCTGCTTATGCAGGCCGGTGACGTCACCGCGCAGTTCGACCCGCCACAACAGACGGAATATCAGACGCAACATTGTGTATAGCATGCCAGCTCCTTAGCATTATGAAAAAATAGCCCTCACGATGCAGGATTTGGCACGCTTCGACAACCAAATTATTGATGGTCACCGGTCACGTTCTGGCAGCCTGCCAGCCGCCGCCCAGCGCCGCAATCAGCGCCACACTGCTGACCCACTGGCTGCTTTGCAGCGTCAGCAAACTCTGCTGCGCGCTCAGGCTGCTGTTCTCGGTGGTCGCCACATCAAGGTAGGTGATCATCCCCGCCTCATACTGCATTCGTGTCACCTGCGCTGAGGTCTGCGCCGCCGCGGTGGCGCGCTGCTGAGTGGCGATCTCCCCCTGTAAGCTGTTCAGCTCCACCAGCTGATCCTCCACCTCCTGCATCGCGGCCAGCACCGTCTGCCGGTAGCTGGCGACGCTGGCATCCCAGCCCGCGCGAGCCTGATCGACCTGCGCGGCGGTCGCCCCCGCGTCGAGCAGCGTGCCACTCAGTTCCGGTCCCAGCGACCAGACGCGGTTCGGCAGCGAAAACAGCGAATGCAGCAGCGATGAACTGACGCCACCGCTGGCGCTCAGGGTCAGATCGGGATAGTACCCCGCCTCCGCCACGCCTATCGCGGCATTGGCGGCGGCCATGTTGCGTTCGGCATAGGCAATATCGGGGCGGCGCTGCAACAGCTGGCCCGGCAGAGCGGCGGGCACCACCGGCAGCGTGGCGGTCAGCGGCGCGGCGGCCAGGCTGAAGTCAGCCGGCGCTTTGCCGATCAGCAGCGCGATGGCGTGCTCCAGCTGCGCCCGCTGCCACTGATAATCCTGTGCCGAGGCGCTGGCGCTCTCCCGTTGCAGCTGCGCCTGCGCCAGGGTAGCGCGCGACGCGGTGCCCGCCTGATACTGGCGGGTGATCACGTTCAGGTAGCCCTGATAAGCGTCCACACTCTGCTGATAGAGCGCGATCTTCTGGTCCATGATGCGCAGCTGGAAGTAGTCCTGCGCCAGCTCAGACTGGGCACTCAGGGTGATATTAGCCAGCTCCGCCGCGCTGGCCGCGGCGCTGGCGCGATTCTCCTCCAGAGTACGCCGCAGCTTGCCCCATAAGTCCGGCTCCCAGCTGGCACTCAGCTCCGCCTGGTGACTGCTGCTGGTGGTGCGGACATTGCTGCCGGTCGCATGACTGCCGCTGCGCGTCACGCTGCCGTCATAGTCCAGCGAGGGAAATAGCGCCGCGCGGGACTCACTCGCCAGCGCCTGCGCCTGGCGGTACTTAGCGGCATAATCCGCGACGTTCTGGTTTGAAATCATCACCTGGCTCAGCAGACTGCTTAAGGTGGCGTCGTGATAGACCGACCACCATTCGCCTTTGCTCTGCTGATCCAGCGGGGTCGCGGGCTGCCAGCCTCTGGCCTCTTTATAGTGGAGCGGCATCGACACCGCCGGGCGCTGATAGTCGGGGCCGACACTACAGCCGCTCAGCAGCAGCGTGATCACAAGTGGAACAAGAGGCTTCATCAATCAGGCTCCCGAATGGCGCAGACGACGCCATTGACGTTGAGTGGCCCGGCCCAGACGGTCGAGCCAGAGATAAACCACCGGCGTGGTAAACAGGGTCAGCAGCTGGCTCAGCGCCAGGCCACCGGCGATGGCGATACCCAGCGGGCTGCGCAGGTCGGCATCGCCGCCGCTGCCGAGCGCCAGCGGCAGCGCGCCAAAGAAAGCGGCCAGCGTGGTCATCATGATCGGCCGGAAGCGCATCAGGCACGCCTGGGTGATCGCCTGCTGCGACGACAGGCCCAGCCGCCGCTCTGCGTCGATAGCGAAGTCGATCATCATGATGGCGTTCTTTTTCACGATGCCGATCAGCAGGATGATGCCAATCAGCGCAATCACCGTGAGCTGCGTGTTGGTCAGCAGCAGCAGTAACAGCGCGCCGACGCCCGCTGACGGCAGGGTCGAGAGAATGGTCAGCGGATGGATATAGCTCTCATAGAGCACCCCAAGCACGATATAGACCGCCGCCAGCGCCGCCAGGATCAGCCACGGCATGGTGACGGTGAGCTGAGAAAAAGCCGCGGCGGTGCCGGCAAAACCGGCATGAATGGTCGAGGGCAGGCCGAGTTTCGCCATCGCCTGCTTAATCAGTAACTGCGCCTGCTCCAGCGATACGCCCTTATTCAGATTAAAGGCGACCGTGCTGGTGGCGGACTGTCCCTGATGCGCCACCGACAGCGGCGCATTGCCGCCGCTGAAGCGGGCAAAGGCGGAGAGCGGCACCCGATCGCCGCTATCGTTGATCACATAAAGTTGTTGCAGCGTCTCCGGGCTGGCGGTATCGCTATCCTGCAACGACATCACCACGTGATACTGATTCAGGGTGTGGTAGAGGGTGGCGATCTGCCGCTGGCTGAAGGCATTATTCAGCAGGGTATCGAGCATCTTCACATTCACGCCGAGCCGGGTGGCGCGGTCGCGATCGATCGTCAGTTCTACTTCCTGGCCGCCGGTCTGGGAGTCGGAGTCAACGCTGTTGAGCTGCGGGATCGCCGCCAGCGCCGCCTGCACTTTTGGGGTCCAGATGCGCAGCAGGTCGAGATCGTCCGCCTGTAAGCTGTACTGGTAAGTGGCGTTGGCGCTGCGTCCGCCAATGTGCAGATCCTGCGCCGCCATCAGAAACATCTGCGCGCCGGCAATATGACGGGTTTTCATCGTCAGCCGGTTCGCCACGTCCGACGCGGTGGCATCGCGCTGGTCAAAATCTTTGAGTCGCACAAAGAAGTTCGCGCTGTTGCGCGAGCCAAACATGCCGCTGCCCATCGACGACATCACGCTCTCCACCGCCGGATCTTCCTGAATGATCCGGGTGAACATCAGCATTTTCGGCTTCATCGCCTGAAAGGAGATGTTCTGGTCGGCGCGCAGCGCCCCCATCAGCAGTCCGGTGTCCTGGTTGGGAAAGAAGCCCTTCTGCACCACGGTAAACAGAAAAATATTCAGCAGCACGGTCAGCAGCAGGCTGAGCAGCGTCAGCTTCTGGTGACGCATCACCCACGCCAGCCCGCGCCCGTAGGCGGCCAGCAGGCGATTCAGCCCGTTCTCAATAAACTGCCAGAGCGGATGGGGACGCTGGCTGACCGGCGGCCTGGGTTTCAGCAGGCGGGCGCAGAGCATCGGCGTCAGGCTGAGCGAGACAAACAGCGAGATCAGCAGCGACACGGTGAGCGTGACGGCAAACTCCCGGAACAGCCGCCCGACAATGCTGCCCATCAGCAGGATCGGGATAAACACCGCGATCAGCGACACGGTCATCGACAGCACGGTGAAGCTCACCTCCTGCGCCCCGCGCAGCGCCGCCCGCAGCGGGCTCAGCCCGCGCTCAATATGGCGGGTGATATTTTCCAGCACCACAATCGCATCATCCACCACAAAGCCGGTGGCGATAATCAGCGCCATCAGCGACAGGTTATCGAGGCTGTAACCGAGCAGATACATCACCGCGCAGGTGCCGATCAGCGACACCGGCAGCGCCAGTGCCGGAATGATCACCGCCTGCACGTTGCGCAGGAAAATAAACACCACCGCAATCACCAGCAGCACCGCCAGCAGCAACGTCTCTTCGGTGTCATAGAGCGAGGCGCGCACCCCTGGCGAGCGGTCCACCACCACCTTCAGCTGGCTATCGGCGGGCAGGCTCTTCTCCAGCAGCGGCAGCTGCGCTTTGATCGCGTCGATGGTCTCCAGCATGTTAGCGCCCGCCTGGCGCTTGATGCCGATCATCACCGCGGGCGTGGCGTTGAGGAAGCCCGCCTGATAGCGATCCTCCACCGAATCGTAAACCGTGGCGACGTCGCGCAGCCGTACCGCCCTGCCCTGCTGATAGCTGACGATCAGGTCGCGATAGCTGGCCGCCTTATCCAGCTGACCATTGCTGTCCACCAGCCACGACTGGTCACTGCCCTGCAAAATCCCTTTCGGCAGATTGGTGGTGCTGTTGGCCACCGCGCTGCGCACCGTGTCGAGCGAGATACCGTAGTGGGTCAGCTTCAGCGGTTGCAGATCGATCCGCACCGCCGGTAACGCGCTGCCCATCAGCGACACCTCGCCGACGCCGTTTACCTGACCCATCGCCTGTTCGATTTTGCTCTCCGCCAGATCGTAGAGTTCGCCGGGCGTGCGGGTGGCGGAGGTCAGCGCCAGCATCACAATCGGCGCGTCTGACGGGTTGGCTTTACGGTAAGTGGGCAGTGACGCCATCGCGCTCGGCAGCAGGCTGCGCGCCGCGTTGATCGCCGCCTGCACGTCGCGCGCCGCGCCGTTGATGTCGCGGTCCAGCTCAAATTGCAGAATGATGCTGCTGGAGCCCTGCGAACTGCTGGAGGTCATCTCGCTGATGCCGGCAATCTGGCCGAGCGCCCGCTCCAGCGGGGTCGCTACCGTCGCCGCCATGGTTTCCGGGCTGGCTCCCGCCAGGCTGGCGTTAACCATGATGGTGGGAAAATCGACCTGCGGCAGCGGGGCCACCGGCAGCAGCCGGTAGCCCAGCGCCCCGAGCAGCAGAATCGCCAGCGTCAGCAGCAGCGTCGCCACCGGACGAAAGATAAACAGCCGGGTCAGGTTCATTGCCCGCTCCGCGCCTGCTGCTGACGGCGTTTCACCCAAGCGTTGCCGCGCTGTGCCAGCGCATCAAACAGGAGATAGATCACCGGCGTGGAAAAAAGCGTCAGCACCTGACTGACAATCAATCCGCCGACAATCACCAGCCCCAGCGGCTGGCGCAGCTCTGCGCCAGAACCGGAGGCCAGCATCAGCGGTAACGCGCCGAGCAGCGCCGCCATGGTGGTCATCAGGATCGGCCGGAAGCGCAGCAGACAGGCCTGATGAATCGCCTCACGCGCGCTGAGATGCTGCCGCTGCTCCGCCTCCAGCGCAAAATCGATCATCATAATCGCGTTCTTTTTCACGATGCCGATCAGCAGGATGACGCCAATCAGCGCAATCAGGCTGAATTCCGTGCCCGCCAGCAGCAGCGTCAGCAGTGCGCCGACCGCCGCCGAGGGCAGCGTCGAGAGGATGGTGACCGGATGGATAAAACTTTCATAGAGGATGCCGAGCACCACATACATGGTGATCAGCGCCGCCAGAATCAGCCACAGGGTGTTACCGGTGGCGCTCTGAAAGGCGGAGGTCTCTCCCTGATAGCGCAGCGTGGTGCTCTCCGGCAGATGCAGCTGCTGCCGCACCTCTGCGATGGCCCGCTGTCCCTCCTCCAGCGAGTAGCCCGGATTGAGGTTGAAGGAGATCATCACCGCCGGAAACTGATTCAGCCGCATATGCATCAGCGAGCCGGTGCGCTGATGGATAGTGGCGATGGCGGTGAGTTTCACCATCCCGCTGCTGGCCGTGGTGGTGCCAGAGGCTGAGGTGGAGGTCGACGTTGATGAAGATGAAGATGAAGATGACGTCGTGCTGCCGGACGACGACGCCGAACTGCTGCTGCTGGAGGGTTGCAGCCAGACATCATCAAACGACGCCGGTCCCTGCTGGTATGCCGGTGCCACTTCCAGCACCACCCGATACTGATTCGACTGGGTGAAAATGGTGGAGACCAGCCGCTGGCCAAAGGCGTTGTAAAGCGCGGTATCGACGTCCGACGCGGTGATGCCGTAGCGCGCCGCTTTGTCGCGGTTCAGCTCAACATAGGCCACGCGCCCCTGATCCTGAAGGTTACTCACCACGCCGTTAAACTCCGGTCGCTGCTGTAACGCGGAGACCAGCGCCGGAGTGGCTTTCACCAGCTTCTCACTGTCGGCGTCGTCGAGGGTGAACTGATACTGGCTCGGCGACACCTGATCGTTAACCGTCAGATCCTGCGCCGGTTGCAGATAGAGCCGGATGCCCGCTACCCCTGCGGTCGCCTGCTGTAACTGCTTAATCACCTGATCCGCCTTCAGGTCACGGTCGGCGAACGGCTTCAGGTTGATCTGCAACCGGCCGCTGTTGAGGCTGGTATTGGTGCCATCGATGCCGATGGTCGAGGAGACGCTCTCCACCGCCGGGTTCTTCAGGATCAGCGCGCAGAGCGCCTGCTGCCGCGCCGCCATACGGCTGAAGGAGACATCCTGCGAGGCGACGCTAATCCCCTGAATCAGCCCGGTATCCTGGGTCGGGAAGAAGCCTTTCGGCACCATCAGATAGAGCAGCGCCGTCAGGCCGAAGGTCGCCAGCGCCACCAGCAGCGTCAGCTTCTGATGATTGAGCACCACCGTCAGCAGCCGGTCATAGCCACGCACCAGACGATCAAACAGCTCGCCACCTTTGCGGGCAAAAGTTGACTGCTTTTCTGGCGGAATGTGGCGCAGCAGATAGGCGCAGAGCATCGGCGTCAGGGTCAGCGACACCGCCATTGAGACCAGAATCGCTACCGCCAGGGTGATGGCAAACTCGCGAAACAGTCGCCCGACCACATCGCCCATAAACAGCAGCGGGATCAGCACCGCAATCAGCGAAAAGGTCAGCGAGATAATGGTGAAGCCAATCTGCTGTGAGCCTTTCAGCGCCGCCTCCATCGGGGTTTCGCCCTGCTCCAGCCGCCGGGAGATGTTCTCCACCACCACAATGGCGTCATCAATGACAAATCCGGTGGCGATGGTCAGCGCCATCAGCGACAGATTATTCAGGCTGAAACCGGCCAGATACATCACCCCGAAGGTGCCGACCAGCGACAGCGGCACCGCCACGCTGGGGATCAGCGTCGCCGCCACGTTGCGCAGAAACAGGAAGGTCACCATCACCACCAGCGCAATCGACAGCAGCAGTTCAAACTGCACGTCGCTGATCGAGGCGCGGATGGTCTGGGTGCGATCGGAGAGAATGGTCATCTTCACGCCATCGGGCAGCGCCGCCTGCAACGCGGGCAGCTGCGCCTTGATGTTGTCCACCACCTGAATCACGTTCGCCCCCGGCTGGCGCTGCACGCTGATCACAATCGCCGGCTGGTTATTGGCCCACGCCGACTGGAAGCTGTTCTCCGGGCCCTGTTCGATATGGGCAATATCTTTCAGGCGCAGCGCCGCGCCGTTCTCGTAAGTGAGGATCAGGTTGCCGTACTCTTCGGCGGTGCGCAGCTGATCGTTGGCATCAATGGTGACCGAATGATATTTACCGTCAAAGCCGCCTTTGGAGCCATTGACGTTGCTGTTGCCAATCAGCGTGTTCACCGCTTCCAGCGTCAGGTTATGGGCCGCTAACGCTTTCGGGTTCATCTGCACCCGAATCGCGGGCTGATGGCCGCCCGCCAGCGTCACCATCCCGACCCCGGAAATCTGCGACAGCTTGAGCGCCACCCGGGTATTGACCAGATCCTGCACCGTCGTCAGCGGCAGGGTGCCGGAGCTGGCCGCCAGCGTCACCACCGCGCTGTCCGCCGGATTGACCTTTTTGTAGGTTGGCGGATTGGGCAGGTCGTCGGGCAGCAGGTTATTCGCCGCGTTGATCGCCGCCTGCACCTCCTGCTCGGCGACATCCAGCGAGAGATCGAGGCTGAACTTCAGGGTGATGATCGAGGAGCCGCTGGCGCTGGTGGAACTCATCTGGCTCAGGCCCGCCATCTGCCCCAGCTGACGCTCCAGCGGTGAGGTCACTGACGACGCCATCACGTCCGGGCTGGCGCCAGGATAGAGCGTCGTAACCTGAATGGTCGGGTAGTCGACCTGCGGCAGCGCCGAAGTCGACAGGAATTTATATGCAAAGATGCCAGCGATCAGCACGCCGACCATCAGCAGGATGGTGGCGACCGGACGCAGAATAAACAGCCGTGACGGATTCATTTCGACACAGTATCCGTATCCGCAGCGGCGGGCGTCTCATCCGCCAGCGTCACTTTGCTGCCGCTGGTCAGCCGATCGATTCCCTCCGTCACCAGCCGATCGCCTGGCGAGACGCCGCTGAGGATCGCCTGCCGATCGTCCCCGAACGCCGGACCGGTGGTGACCGCCTGGCGCGTCACGCTGTTATCCTTGTTAATCACAAAGACAAAGCTGCCGTCGCTGCTTAACTGCAATGCCTGCGCCGGGATCACCGTGGCGTTTTTCAGCAGCCGGGTCTGCAAGCGCAGATTGACAAACTGGTTGGCGAACAGCGACTCATCCTGGTTGGCGAACAGCGCTTTCAGCTCGACGCTGCCGGTCGCGGTGTCGATCTGATTGCTGATAAACTTCACCTCGCCGCTGGCGAGCTGCTGCTGGTTATCCTGGTCATAGAGGATGGCGGGCAGGCTCTGGCCCTGATGCAGCACGCTGACCAGCGTCGGGATTTCACTCTGCGGCACGCTAAAGGTGACAGCGGCGGGCTGCATCTGCGTGATCGTCACCAGGCCGGTGCTGCTGGAACTCTGGATCATGTTGCCGGGATCGACCTGACGCAGGCCGACGCGCCCGCCGATCGGTGCCGTAATGCGGGCATACTCAATGCTCAGCTTCGCGCTGGCGATCTGCGCCTGATCGGCCGCCACGGCACCTCGATACTGCCCGACGGTGGCGATCTGGCTGTCGAGATCCTGACGCGCCAGCGCATCCTGCGCCGCCAGTTTACGGTAACGGGCCAGCGTCAGCTCGGCGCTCTTCAGCAGCGCCTGGTTTTCGCTGAGCTGCGCCTGATACTGACTGAGCGTGGCCTGATAACTGCGCGGATCGATCTGCGCCAGCAGCTGCCCGGCGCTGACCTTCTGCCCCTCGGTGAAGTAGATCTGTTGCAGCTGGCCGTCGACGCGGCTGGTCACCGTCACGCTGGCACTGGGGATCACCGTGCCAAGCGCGTTGAGCCAGACCGGGACATCCGCCGTGCTGGCGACGCCGCTGTGCACCAGCGTGGTTCCCCCGCCGCCCCTCATCGATCCGCCCGGCGGTCCTCCTGGCGGCATCGCGCCCGCCGGTCCATGACCCGAGGGCAGCAGACGCCAGATAACACCCGCGACCATCGCGGCCAGCAGCAGTAAGAGCAGCCATTTTAGCCCGCCAGAACGGACGGCGCGTGAAAGGTGGGTCATTGTCGAACTCTTCAGGTAAACAGAAAAAGAAATCCCGGAACGTGCGGAATGCGGCAGTGAGCGGCGCGGCGCGGTGGGCAGCGTGCCGCCAGGCATCACGGCAGCCATTATCGGTGAAAGGCGACGCGCCTTTCTAGCGGCAAACTGTCAGGGTTCTGTTAAGAACAATAATGATTTAACGGCGCGGGCGCGGGGTGATGAGCGGGCGCTGGCGCAGCAGGCAAAAAAAAACCCACGCATCTGCGTGGGTTGGTGTAATAACAGGGTCATCAACGCCGAAGCGAGGTTGTTTTCACACCCATCAATACCTCTGGGACCTCTATCCTCGCACTGATTGACCGCACGGAGACAGCAGCAAAACGCAACCGAATTCGGGGAAGTGCAACGAGGTGTGTAAATCCTGCACGCCTCGCTTACACTCTGATTTTTCTAGGATTTATCCGAAGGATTCGCCGCGGGTTTGCTGTAGATGGCATCCGGGGCAATGTTCATATGCTTCAGCACCGGCCCCATGATGTTGCCAAACACCGGCGCGGCTACCGAGCCACCAAAGTGATCGCCCGCGGTGGGATGGTTAATCATCACCACCAGCGCCACTTCAGGATGGCTGGCGGGCGCGATACCGGCGGTGTAGTTGACGTAGCCGCCATCATATTTACCGCTGGTGCCCATTTTTTCCGCGGTACCCGTTTTGGTTGCCAGCCGATAGCCCGGCACGGCCGCTTTGATCCCGGTGCCGCCTGGCAGCACGTCGCTCTCCAGCATATGCACCACCTCTTTGACCGTCTCCGGGTTCGCCACCTGCTTGCCGAGCACCGGCGGCGTTACGCGGGTAATCGAGAGCGGACGGTAGATGCCATAGGAACCGAGCGTGGCGTATTCACGGGCGATTTGCAGCGGCGTGACCCGCAGGCCGTAGCCAAAAGAGAAGGTCGCCCGTTCAATGTCCGCCCAGCGGGCACGGTGTAGCGGGAAGTAGCCGACGCTCTCGCCGGTCAGCCCGAGGCCGGTGGGTTTGCCGAGGCCGAAAGCGTGGTAGGTGTTGACCAGCGCCTCGGCGGGCATCGCCAGCGCGAGATGTGAGACGCCGATGTCACTCGATTTTTGCAGAATGCCGGTCATGGTCAGACGCGGCCAGTGGCCGACGTCGCGGATCAGGTGACCATTCACACTGTAGGGCGTGGTATCAATCACCGAGTCCGGGCGCACCAGATGGCGCTCCAGCGCTTCCATCACCACCAGTGGCTTCACCGTCGATCCCGGCTCATAGCTGTCGTTGATCGCCGTGTTGCGCATCTGCGCCGGGGTCGCCCCTTCATAGTTGTTGGGGTTGAACGACGGATAGGAGGCCATCGCCAGAATCTCGCCGGTGTCGATCTTCACCAGCACCGCCGCGCCGGAATCCGCCTTGTTGATCAGCACGCCGTCGCGCAGTTTGCTGTAGAGGGTGTATTGATCATATTTGTCGATGCTGAGCTGCACCGTTGGCGGCTGGGTCGGCGGCTGATAGTTGATCATCGCGATGATGTTGCCCATCGCATCCTGACGATACTCCTCTTTGCCCGGCTCGCCCTGCAACACCTTATCAAAGCCTTTTTCCAGCCCGTTCAGGCCGACGTTATCCGCCCCCACAATACCAATCAGCGTCGCCGAGGCTTCACTCATCGGATAGAAACGGCTGTCGTCATAGACTTCACTGATGCCTTTCAGCTTCAGCGCTTTAATATCCCGGGCGATGCCCAGCTCCACTTTACGCCCCAGATAGAGGAAGCGGCGTTTCGGGTTGGCAGTGATCTGTGCCGCCAGATCTTCTGGCCGGGTGTTGAGCGCGGCGGCAAGATAGGCCCATTTGGCACTGGTAAAGTCGGGGTTGCTCTCCAGTACACGCTGCGGATCGGCGATCACATCACGCGACGGGACGCTGAGCGCCAGCGCTTCGCCGTTGCGATCCAGCAGGGTGCCGCGGCTGGTCGGCAGGGTGACGGTACGCAGCGATCGCTGATCCGCCTCGTGCTCCAGCATCGGCTGGTTCAGGAATTGCAGGTCCGCCACCCGCGCCAGCAGGACCACCAGACAGCCCACCACACCCAGGCAGATCAGGCGAAAACGAAAAGGGTTAAACGGGGCTTTTATCTGGTCTTTTCCCAGTAATTTTTTAATCCGGGGCATGGCAATCCGCTGCGCAAAATAAAGAAAAGGGGGATGAAGCCAGCAGTTATAAAGAAAGCGCTCACCAGATAACAGGAAAACTGTGTATCAGTTCGTTATCAGGCGCGGAAACGGGGATAAAAAAAACCTGCGCATCTGCGCAGGCTGGTGTAATCAAAAAATTTATTGATGTTCACCCATCAATACCTCTGGGATCCTGACTGTAGCAAGGCGCATTCACCGGCTGCTATCGCCTAAACGCAACAGTTACCGGCAAAATGTAACCAGCCATGAGATCCTTACGCTATTCTGCAATCCTGATGTTTTTTGATTTCCACCAGGCAGCTCATGGCGTTTGGCCCCTGAGTCAGTGACGAGGTGCCGATGTCGAGCGTCAGCACATTGGGGTTGCCCGAACGATCGTAAGGCTGCCACGCCTGACCAAAACCGGGATCAAACCAGGCACCGGTGGCGATAATCACCACGCCCTGCGTCAGCCCGTCGCTGAGCCGTACCCCCGCCAGCATCACGCCGCGCGCGTTGCTGACCTCAATCTCATCCCCGTCAGCGATACCGCGCGCCGCCGCATCCTGCGGATGCATATAGAGCGTCTCATGCCCGGCGGTTTTATTGCCCTGCACCGTTTCCGTTCCATCCAGCTGGCTGTGCAGCCGATCGGCAGGCTGGATAGAGATCATATGCAGCGGATAGTCGCGGCTGACCGGCGACCCCAGCCACTCCTGCGGTTCACGCCACTCAGGATGACCGGCGACCCCAGCCACTCCTGCGGTTCACGCCACTCAGGATGACCGGCGAAATCCGCCAGCTGATAATCGGCAATCGTCTGGCTGAACAGCTCAATTTTGCCGCTGGCGGTGTTGATCGGGTTGGCCTGCGGATCGGCGCGGAAATCATCCATAAAAATATAAGGCTTGCCGCCCTCCGGGATCTCCACAAAGCCGCGCTGCCAGAACTCGTCAAACGCCGGGAAATCGATGCCCTTACGCTGATGCGCCGTGGCGCACTGCTGATAAAGATGGGCGATCCACTGCATCTCGTTGCGCCCTTCGGTGAAGGTGTCGCGGTAGCCGAGCCGCTCCGCCAGATCAGCAAAAATATCGAAGTCGTTGCGCGCCTGGTGCTGCGGTTTGATCGCCTGATGCATCGCCAGCACAAAGCGGTCGCGCGAGGAGCCGCCGATGTCGTTGCGCTCCAGCGTGGTGGTGGCCGGCAGCACGATGTCCGCCATCTGCGCGGCCGGTGTCCAGACAATATCCTGCACCACCACCGTATCGGGCCGCTGCCAGCCCGCCACCAGCCGGTTGAGCTGCTGATGATGATGGAACGGATTGCCGCCCGCCCAGTGCACCATATGAATATCGGGATAGTGCAGGGTTTCGCCCTGGAAGGTGTAGGGCTGGCCGGGATTGAGCAGCATGTCGCTGATGCGCGCCACCGGAATCGACAGCCCGGCAGGATTCGGGCCGGTGCTCATCATCGGAGCGGGCCCCTCCTGGCGGGGGTTGCCGACGCTGTTCATCGAACCGTGGCCAAACGAGAAGCCCGCGCCTGGCAGGCCCGGCTGACCGAGCATCGACGAGAGCGCAATCATCATCCAGTAGGGCTGTTCGCCACGATGGGCGCGCTGCACCGAATAGGAGCAGGTGATAAAGCTGCGCTTGCCGGTGAGCTGCTGCGCCAGCAGCACGATGCGATCGGCCGGAATGCCGGTGATGCGGCTGGCCCAGCCCGCGGTTTTCGCCACGCCATCGCTCTCGCCCAGCAGATAGGCGCGCAGCTGCGGCCAGCCGGTGCAGTGGCTGGCGAGAAATGCCTCGTCGACCGCGCCGCGCTGGGTAATCTCATACCCCAGCGCCAGCATCAGCGCCACGTCGGTGTTGGGGCGAATCGGGATCCACTCGGCGTTGACGAAATCGGGGCAGTCATCACGCATCGGGCTGATATTGATCACCGGCGTGCCTTTGGCTGCCAGCTGCGTCAGCGCCGGTTTCAGACTGTGCTGTCCGGCTCCGCCCGAGGCGACCTGGGCGTTTTTCAGCGCCAGCCCGCCAAAGGCGACAAAGATCTCCGCATGTTCCACCACCTGCGGCCAGTCGGTGACGCGCCCGGTCAGCGGCATGTAGGTGCCAATCACATAGGGCAGGAAAAACTGCGCCGCGCCCCAGCTGTAGTTGCCCTGCTGATCGACACCGCCGCCGCCCTGAAAGTAGAAGCGCCGCACCAGGGTACGCGCATGGTTGACGCGCCCCGCCGATGACCAGCCATATGAACCATTGAAAATGCCCGACGCGCCGTAGCGCTCGCGGATGCGACGGTTTTCATCCGCCACCAGATCCAGCGCCGTCTCCCAGTCCACCGCAACAAAATCTTCCCGGCCACGCAGCGTGCGGTCGCTGTTCTCGCGTGACTTCAGCCACGAGCGACGCACCATCGGCTGGCGGATGCGCTTATCGGAATAGACCAGTTCAGGGATGGTGTGGATCATTGGCGACGGATCGGCATCGGCGAAGAAGGGCTCGCAGCCGATCAGGCGATCGTTTTCAGTGATGGCGCTAAAGGCGCCCCAGTGCGCCAGATGTGGCACTTTGGTTTTCATCGTTGTTTTTCACGGCAGAAAGGGGGGAGATTGAGCATAACATGGGGCAGCGTCTCAGCAGAAGCGCGGCCTGAGCAGCCGGTTTTCGCCCTTTTTGCGACAGCGCTGACATTCTGTCGGGTTGATGTGCCCGCCCTTTTCCGTAACACTGATGCGATGTGTAAACGTTTTCCCCGGAACAGGTCAACGCATGGCTACCATAAAGGATGTTGCGCGACTGGCTGGCGTTTCTGTCGCCACAGTCTCGCGTGTAATTAATAATTCTCCCAAAGCCAGCGACAGCTCCAGACAGGCCGTAGGTCAGGCGATGGAGCAGCTTCAGTATCACCCGAACGCCAACGCACGCGCGCTGGCGCAGCAGTCGACCGAAACGCTCGGTCTGATCGTGGGCGATGTCTCCGATCCCTTTTTTGGCGCAATGGTCAAAGCGGTGGATGAGGTGGCAGGCGAAACCGGTAACTTTTTACTGATTGGTAACGGTTACCATAATGAGCAGAAAGAGCGGCAGGCGATTGAACAACTGATGCGTCACCGCTGCGCGGCGCTGGTGGTTCACGCCAAGAAAATCCCCGACGCGGAACTGGAAGTGCTGATGAAGCAGGTGCCGGGCATGGTGCTGCTCAACCGGCTGATCAAGGGCTTTGAAAAGCGCTGCATCGCGCTGGACGATCGCTACGGCGCCTGGCTGGCGACCCGCCATCTGATTCAGCTCGGCCATCAGAATATCGCCTTTATCTGCTCGACCCACACCATTTCCGACGCCGAAGATCGCCTTCAGGGTTACTACGACGCGCTGAAAGAGCACGGCCTGCCGTGCAACGATCGGCTGGTCACCTGGGGTGAACCGGATGAGGTGGGCGGCGAGCAGGCGATGACCGAACTGCTGGGGCGCGGCAAAAAGTTTACCGCCGTCGCCTGCTACAACGACTCGATGGCCGCGGGCGCGCTGGCGGTGCTGAGCGACAACGGCGTCCGCGTGCCGGAAGAGATGTCGCTGATCGGTTTTGATGATGTGCTGGTCTCGCGCTATGTGCGTCCGCGTCTGACCACGGTGCGCTATCCGATTGTGACCATGGCGCAGCAGGCCGCGCAACTGGCGCTGGCGCTGGCCAACGATCAGCCGCTGCCGGAAGTGACCCATATGTTCAGCCCGACCCTGGTACGTCGCCACTCGGTCAGCGGCCCGGCCTGAACCGGCGGCGGCCGGTTTAGCGGGCCGCCGCGATCCATCCGCGTTTCACCCTCCCCACTCCGCTCAGATCGGCGCACCCTCTCCCCACCAGACCCCGAAATGAAACCGTCATCGGCCGCTTTTTTGCCGCCGGGTCAGAATTTTCCACCGGGTTAAGGCTTCCTTGTTTCAGGTCAAACTAAGGCGTATTAATTCGCAGAAATCACCATATGTAGTGGATAGAATTCACCTGACCCCTATATGTAGTTTATGGAGAGAGAAATGGCGACGGTGGTAATCAAGCGTGACGGGTGCCGCACAGGCTTTGACGCGGAGCGTATTCAGCAGGCCGTAGCAGCGGCGGCGCAGGCGGCCAGCATCGAGGATGCGGCCTGGTGTGCACAGGTCGCCCGGCGCGTCGCCGCGCAGCTGGCTGACCGCCCGGAAGTGGAGATCCGTGAGATCCAGTGCGCGGTCGAAGAGACGCTGATGGCGGGCCCCTACCCGCAACTGGCACGCGCCTACATTGAATACCGCCACGATCGTGATGTCGCGCGCGACCGTCAGAGCCAGTTACATCACGCCATTCGCGGGCTGGTCGATCAGACCAACGCCGCGCTGCTGAATGAAAACGCCAACAAAGACAGCAAAGTGATCCCGACCCAGCGCGATCTGCTGGCCGGGATCGTGGCGAAGCACTACGCCCAGCAGCAGATCCTGCCGCGTGATGTGGTGCTGGCCCATGAACGCGGTGAGATCCACTATCACGATCTCGACTACTCCCCCTTCTTCCCGATGTTCAACTGCATGCTGATCGATCTGAAAGGCATGCTGACCAACGGCTTCAAAATGGGCAACGCCGAGATCGAGCCGCCGAAGTCGATCGCTACCGCCACCGCGGTAACGGCGCAGATCATCGCTCAGGTCGCCAGCCACATTTATGGCGGCACCACCATTAACCGCATCGATGAGGTGCTGGCTCCCTTTGTGGAGCAGAGCTACGCCCGCCATGTGGCGATTGCGGAAGAGTGGCAGATTCCGCAGGCGGAGCAGTATGCGCGCCAGCGTACGGAGAAAGAGTGCTACGACGCCTTCCAGTCGCTGGAGTATGAGGTGAATACCCTGCACACCGCCAACGGCCAGACGCCGTTTGTCACCTTTGGCTTTGGACTGGGCACCGACTGGGCGGCGCGGCTGATTCAGCAGTCGATTCTGCGTAACCGGCTGGCGGGGCTGGGCAAAAACCGTAAAACCGCGGTGTTCCCGAAACTGGTGTTCAGCATCCGGGAAGGGGTCAACCGCCGGGCGGGTGACGTCAACTACGACATCAAGCAGCTGGCGCTGGAGTGTGCCAGCAAGCGGATGTATCCCGATATTCTCAACTACGATCAGGTGGTTAAAGTTACTGGCTCGTTTAAAACGCCGATGGGCTGCCGCAGCTTCCTCGGCGTCTATGAGGAGAACGGCGAGCAGATCCACGAAGGCCGCAACAACATTGGGGTGATCAGCCTCAATCTGCCGCGCATCGCGCTGGAAGCGGCCGGTGATGAAGCGCGCTTCTGGCAACTGCTTGACGCCCGTCTGCTGCTGGCTAAGCGGGCGCTGATGACCCGCGTGGCGCGGCTGGAGAAAACCAAAGCGCGCGTCGCGCCGATTCTCTATATGGAAGGCGCGTGCGGCGTGCGGCTGAACGCCGATGATGAGATTGGACCGATCTTCCGTAATGGCCGGGCGTCACTGTCGCTGGGCTATATCGGCCTGCATGAGACCCTGAACGCGCTGAGCGGCGGTCACGCCCATCCTTATGATGACGCGGCGCTGCGCGCTAAAGGGGTGGAAATTGTTGCCTTTATGCGTGACGCCACCGAACGCTGGAAAGCGGAAACCGGCTACGGCTTCAGCCTCTACAGCACGCCGAGCGAAAACCTGTGCGATCGCTTCTGCCGGCTTGATGCGGCGCAGTTTGGCGTGGTGCCGGGCGTCACCGACAAGGGCTACTACACCAACAGCTTCCACCTCGACGTCGAGAAGAAGGTCAATCCCTACGACAAAATCGACTTTGAAGCGCCCTATCCGCCGCTGGCGAATGGCGGATTCATCTGTTACGGCGAATACCCGAACGTGCAGCACAACCTCAGGGCGCTGGAGGATGTCTGGGATTACAGCTACGACCGCGTGCCCTACTACGGCACCAACACACCGATTGATGAGTGCTACGAGTGTGGCTTTAACGGCGAGTTCACCTGCACCAGTCGCGGCTTTACCTGCCCGAACTGCGGCAACCACGATCCGGCGCGCGTCTCCGTTACCCGGCGGGTCTGCGGCTATCTGGGCAGCCCGGATGCGCGGCCGTTTAACGCCGGTAAACAGCAGGAAGTGCAGCGTCGTGTCAAACATCTGGCGGAGGGGCCGCTGGGATGATGCATATCCATCGCTACTACGATGTGGATATTGTCAATGGACCCGGCACCCGCTGTACGCTGTTTGTCGCTGGCTGCGAGCATCAGTGTCGCGGCTGCTACAACCAGAGCACCTGGCGGATCGACTCCGGTGTGCCCTTTACCCTGGCGATGGAGGAGCAGCTGCTGGCGGACCTGAAGGACAGGCGCATTCCGCGCCAGGGGTTGTCGCTGAGCGGCGGCGATCCGCTGCATCCGCATAACGTGCCGCACATTCGCCGTCTGGTGAAGCGGGTGCGACAGGAGTGCGCTGACAAGGACATCTGGCTCTGGACCGGCTACCGGATGCAGGAGCTGAACGCGGCGCAGCGCGACGTACTGGACTATATCAACGTGCTGATTGATGGCCGCTTTGTCGAAGAGGAGAAGGATGCCACGCTGCCCTGGCGCGGCAGCCGTAACCAGGTGATCTGGCAGCTACGCTGAGTGACGCGGGATCTCGCCCGACTCAATAAGTGTGACGCGCTCGCCGCCTGGTGTGAAAGCCTGCTGATGCAGACAGCGCGCCACATCCTGCGCCGTCACGGCCCGCCAGTTACCCGGCAGCAGGGAGAACAGCGGACCCGCCAGACTCTCACCCCGGCGCGTCTGCGTCCGCTCGCCCAGCAGCAGTGAAGGCCGCACCAGCGTCAGACGCGGCCAGCCCTGATGACGCAGCGCGTTCTCCATTTCGCCTTTGACGCGATTATAGAAAAACGGTGAGTGGCGATTCGCGCCGTGGGCGCTCACCACCAGCATCTGCTTCGCCCCGAGACGTAATCCGCATAACCCGCTGTCCACCACCAGGGTGTAATCGACATGGATAAAGGCCTGTTTACTGCCCGCCTGCTGGCGCGTGGTGCCGAGGCAGCAGAACACCGTATCCAGCGAACTCTCCAGCGGCCCGAGCACATCGGTGAGATCGGCTTCAACCAGATTGACCACTTTCTGCATCGCGGGCAGTGGCCGCCGGGTGGGCGCGATGATCTCATCGACGCGCGGATCCTCAACCAGTAAGCGCAGCAGATGCGACCCGACTAAACCGGTGGCACCGGTCAGTAATACGCGATTCATCTCAGATTCGTCCTTATTTCACTGCTGACAGCTTAAAAGATAGCTGATCTTCGCGGGCTGGCTTGCGTTCTCACCCTGAGCGACCAGGCTTAAGTCGTTACCGGAAAGCGCTTCTCGCGCTCCACACGATTAAGGAGGAAAAAAAATGAGCAAGAAAGTTGCGGTTTTGATTACCCATGAATTTGAAGACTCAGAATTTACCTCACCCGCCGAAGTCTACAAACGCGCTGGTTTTGAGGTGGTCACCATTGAGAAACAGGCCGGGAATACCATTAAAGGGAAACAAGGCGAAGCGGAAGTGACTATCGATCGCAGCATTGACGACGTCAGTCCGGCTGAATTTGACGCTCTGCTGCTGCCTGGCGGCCACTCGCCCGACGCGCTGCGCGGCGACGATCGCTTTGTCGCCTTTACCAAAGAGTTTGTCGCCAGCGGCAAGCCGATTTTCGCCATCTGCCACGGCCCTCAGCTGCTGATCAGCGCTAACGGCGTGCGCGGTCGCAAGATGACCACCGTGAAGGCGGTTGCCGTTGACCTGATTAACGCCGGTGCCGACTTCCATGATGAAGAAGTGGTGGTCGACAACGACAAGCTGGTGACCAGCCGTACCCCAGCCGATTTACCCGCCTTTAACCGCGAATCCCTGCGGATCCTCGAAGCGCTGTAGAACGGTCACGCCCTTTTCCGCTGAAAAGGGCGTTTTACTCTTCCCGCTGCCAGGCAATTTTTTTGCCGAATCCCAGCGCATTATCGGTCATCTTCACCTCATCCAGCACAATCTCCCACAGCGGCGCAGAGACTTTGCGCGAAACCGGAAAACGTTTCTGATAGGCGGCTCTGGCCACCGTTTCGGTCTCCTCATCCAGCCGGCTGATACGACCACGATACTGCACCCCTTTGATCAGCAACACGGTTCTCGGCTGCCCGTTCACCGTGCCCGCCACCTGCGGGTTCTGCATCATCAGCGTGCCGTGACGGGTCTCCGGCTCGGTCATGATCCAGAAGACCATGCGCGCCTCATCAAAGACGTAGTAGCAGTTAGCGCACCACAGCTGATCGCCAGCGGCAGAACAGAGTGAAAGGACATGCTGTTTTCTGAGGTAGCGAACCAGATGGGCGTGATCGGACAAGGTGAACTCCTGGCAGTGTGCACCGGAGAGTGAAGCGCGCTACACTGCCCGGCACCTTATTTTGAGAAATGATGACGATGAGTCAGCGCTGGCAACTCTACATGGTCCGCACCGCGAAAGGGAGCCTCTATACCGGCATCACCACCGACGTGGCGCGCCGGGTCGAACAGCACCAGTGTGGCCGTGGTGCGCGCGCGCTGCGCGGTAAAGGCCCGCTGGATCTGGTGTTTCACTGTGAGGCGGGCGATCGCGCCACTGCTTCCCGACTGGAGTATCAGGTTAAGCAGCTGACCCGCCAGCAGAAGCTGCTGTTAGTGGCGAATCAGCCGCCTGACCTGGAGAGCTGGTTCGGCGTGCCGGTTAAGGCTGACGATTAAAAGGCTCGGCGTAGTCGATCTGCCCTTCCGCACCGTCAAAGGCGTTATCCGCCAGACGGTAAACCTGGAACGTCGCCTCTGTGCCTGGCCAGCGGCAGTGCAGGCCGTAGCGGGCTGCCGGTTCAAAGCCGAAACGGTTATAGAGCGCCGGATCGCCCAGCACCACCACCGCGCTGTAGCCAAACTCATTCAGCGTATCCAGACCTTCATAAATCAGCTTGCTGGCAATCCCCTGACCGCGCAGGCTCTCGTCAACCGCCAGCGGTGCCAGACCGACCCAGCCGCGATCTTCACCCTGGACGCTGACCGGACTGAATGCCGCGTAACCCAGCACCTGTCCCTCATCATCGGTGGCGACCACGCCCAGCGTGAGCAGGCCATCTTCGCGCAGCGCCTGGGTCAGTTCAGCCTCGGCTGAGCTACTGAAGCAGCGTCTGAGCAGCGCGTCGATGCCGGCGGCATCCACCCCAATTTCACTACGGATCAACATGCGGCACCTGCGCGCGCCTGTGCGGTCTTCGCGTCCTGTTTCATTCCGGCTTCAACAAATGCGGCCATCTGCTCAATGGCCGTGCGTAACGCGGTGGGCATAGCCTCGGGTTCAATAGCATCCATTACGTTCTTCACCTCAAGTCCCAGTTCAGTGTCACCTTCAATCACCAGCCGGCGCTGAAAGAACAGCATATCGGGATCTGCTTTGCGTGCTGCCACCAGCAACAAATCATTGGCATT
Organism: Pantoea sp. C2G6; assembly: GCF_051336815.1. Taxonomy (NCBI): domain Bacteria; kingdom Pseudomonadati; phylum Pseudomonadota; class Gammaproteobacteria; order Enterobacterales; family Erwiniaceae; genus Pantoea; species Pantoea sp. C2G6. The sequence continues at coordinate 101,858 of NZ_JBGMNJ010000008.1, read as the reverse complement.
GCCGCGAAACCAGACATCGGCTTCGCCCTGTTGCAATACCGCCAGTCGGCCATCCTGCATCGTGGTTATCCATCGCAGATTGAGATCGGCAATGTCGATACCCAGCAAGCGTCCGTCCAGAAAGTCTAACTCACCTTCAGCCAAAGCATCGCGAAATTGCCAGTTCAGCAGCGGTTGCAGAACCCGCTGCTTAAGCGGGAAAGGAACAAGCGCTGAAGGTAAGCCTAAGAATTTAGGAGCATTTTTCACAAAATGGGCATGGATCCGCTCTAACACTTTCTTTACTCTCTTGGGGAAATTTTATCTATTTTGCCATATCCGTTTCTGCGCGCCGTCTCTGAGATCAAGAAAAACCCCGGTCGGCAGCGGAAAAAAAGTGCCTCCCGCCCCGCTGATTTTGAATTTCACTGCCTCAAATCAACACACTACTCAGGTCAGATGCCTAGACTCGACGCCCATCTGCATGTCGAGAGGATCACCTATGGAACTGCTTTGTCCGGCAGGAAATCTACCCGCCGTTCGTACCGCCGTCGAAAATGGTGCGGATGCGGTGTATGTGGGACTGAAAGATGACACCAACGCCCGCCACTTCGCCGGGCTGAACTTTACCGATAAAAAACTGGCGGAAGCGGCGCGCTATCTGCACCAGCATCGCCGCAAACTGCATGTGGCCATCAACACCTTTGCTCATCCCGATGGCATGGGACGCTGGCAGCGGGCGATCGACGTGGCGGCGCAAAACGGTGCCGACGCGCTGATCCTGGCGGACATCGCCACGCTGGAGTATGCCGCCACGCGCTATCCCCAGGTTGAGCGCCATCTGTCGGTGCAGGCCTCGGCGACCAATCTCGAGGCGATTCGCTTTTATCACCGCCACTTCGATCTCCAGCGCGTGGTGCTGCCGCGCGTACTGTCGATTCATCAGGTGAAGCAGCTGGCGCGCACCAGCCCGGTGCCGCTGGAGGTGTTCGCCTTTGGCAGCCTCTGCATTATGGCGGAAGGCCGCTGCTATCTCTCCTCCTGGCTGACCGGCGAATCGCCCAACAGCGCGGGTGCCTGCTCACCGGCGAAGTTTGTGCGCTGGCAGCAGACGCCGCAAGGCATGGAGTCACGCCTGAATGAAGTGCTGATCGATCGCTACGCCCCCGATGAAAGCGCGGGCTATCCGACGTTATGCAAAGGGCGCTATGAGGTTGACGATCAGCGTTATCACGTGCTGGAAGAGCCCACCAGCCTGAATACGCTGGAGCTGCTGCCGGAACTGCTGCGGGCGGGCATCGCCTCGGTAAAAATCGAAGGTCGTCAGCGCAGTCCCGCCTATGTGGCTGACGTGGCGCGCGTCTGGCGGCAGGCGATTGACCGCTGCAAGGCGCAGCCGGAACAGTTTGAGGTTGCGCCTCAGTGGATGCGGACGCTGGGCGATCTCTCGGAAGGCACGCAAACCACGCTGGGTGCCTATCACCGTGAATGGCAATAAGGAGTGATGATGAAATATGCCCTTGGGCCGGTGCTCTGGTACTGGCCAACGGACACGCTGGAAGCGTTCTATCAGCAGGCCGCCCGCAGCAGTGCGGATATTATCTATCTCGGCGAAGCGGTATGCAGTAAACGCCGCGCCACCCCCTACGCCCGCTGGATGGCGCTGGCGCGTGAAGTGGCGGCCAGCGGCAAACAGGTGGTGCTGAGCACGCTGGCGCTGTTGCAGTCGCCGTCTGAGCTGAAAGAGCTGCAACGCTACGTGGAGAACGGTGAGTTTCTGATTGAAGCCAATGACTTCGGCACGGTCAACATGGCGGCTGAGCGTCATCTGCCGTTTGTCGCTGGCCCTACGCTGAATGTCTATAACGCGGATACGCTGCAACTGCTGGTGAAAGAGGGCATGACGCGCTGGTGTATGCCGGTTGAGATGTCGCGTGACTGGCTGTTGCAGCTGTTGCAGCAGTGCGAAACGCGCGGTATCCGCCAGCAGTTTGAGGCGGAAGTGCTGGGTTACGGCCATCTGCCGCTGGCGCTCTCGGCGCGCTGCTTTACCGCGCGCTCTGAAAACCGGGCGAAAGATGATTGCGAAACCTGCTGCATCAACTATCCCACCGGCCGCCGCGTCACCTCCCAGGAGGGTCAGCAGGTGTTCGTGCTGAACGGTATTCAGACCATGAGCGGCTACTGCTACAACCTCGGTAACGATCTGGCGGGCATGCGTGACTGGGTCGATTGCGTACGTCTCTCGCCGCAGGATAGCGCGACGCTGGATGAGATCGACCGCTTCCGCGCCAATGAAAACGGTCAGGCTCCGCTTATGGTGGCGAAAGGCAACGATTGTAACGGCTACTGGCGCAAACTGGCAGGGATGACGCTGGCATCCTGAACAGAAAGCACATACCGGCTATACCCTGCCGAGGTTAGCAGTTTTAATATCAGACATGATGCGTAATACTAAATGGTGCAGGATTTCCCGCCTGCGCCATATAACGGGAGTAGTCATGTCTGATAAAAAACCTCTTCGCCTGTCCGTGCTGGATCTCGCGCCGATCCCACAGGGCGCGACCGCACGCAATGCGTTCCATAATTCACTGGCGCTGGCGCGTCAGGCTGAAAAACTGGGCTATCAACGCTACTGGCTGGCAGAACATCACAACATGACGGGCATCGCCAGCGCCGCCACCGCGGTGCTGATTGGCTATCTGGCGGCAAACACCGAGACCCTGCAACTCGGCTCCGGCGGCATTATGTTGCCCAACCATGCGCCGCTGGTGATTGCCGAGCAGTTTGGCACTCTGGCCTCCCTCTATCCCGGTCGTATCGACCTGGGTCTGGGTCGCGCGCCTGGCTCGGATCAGCGCACGATGATGGCGCTGCGCCGTCATCTCTCCAGCCTGCATGCTGACACCTTCCCGGAAGATGTGGCCGAACTGATTAACTGGTTCGATGCTGAAGCGGGTGAACAACTGCCGGTTCAGCCGGTGCCGGGCGTCGGTCTGAAGATTCCGGTCTGGCTGCTGGGCTCCAGCCTCTACAGCGCGCAGCTGTCGGCTAAAATGGGCCTGCCGTTTGCTTTCGCCTCCCATTTCGCCCCCGACCAGCTGTTTCAGGCGCTGCATGTCTACCGCGAGAACTTCCAGCCTTCAGCGCGTCTCGACAAGCCTTACGCTATGGTCTGCATCAACGTGGTCGCCGCTGATAATGAACGCGACGCGCGCTTCCTGTTTACCTCGCAGCAGCAGCAGTTCATTAACCTGCGCCGCGGCAAACCAGGCCCGCTACCGGCACCGGTTGAGAACATGGATAACCTCTGGTCGCCTTCCGAGCAGTATGGCGTGCAGCAGGCGCTGAGCATGTCACTGGTGGGTGATGGTGACAAAGTGCGTCACGGTCTGGCTTCGCTGATGCGTGAAACCCAGGCGGATGAGATCATGGTCAATGGTCAGATCTTTGACTGTGAGGCGCGTCTGCGTTCGTTTGCCATTGCGATGGAGGCGGCCCGCAGCCTTTAAGCCCTGCCGCGGTGAGCGCATCAGCGTGGCGCTCACCGCCTGTTAACCGCAATCGCGCGCTGGCGGCTGGCCGTAAAACCGCCGATATTCCCGACTGAACTGGGAGGCGCTCTGATAGCCAACCCGGTAGCCCGCCGTTCCCGCATCAAGCTTTTCCACCCTCATCAGCCGTCGCGCCTCATTCAGCCGTAGCTGTTTCTGATACTGCATCGGTGTCATCGCCGTCACCGCTTTAAAATGGTGATGCAGGGAAGAGGTGCTCATGCCAACGCTGCTGGCCAGCTGCTCGATCCTCAGCGGCTGGTGAAAGTTTTCCCGCAGCCAGCGCGCCGCCTGCGCCACCCGGTTGCCGGGCCGATCGGCCAGCGCCATATTCAGGATGCGCGGCCCTTCCGGTCCGGTCAGCAGCCGATAGAAAATCTCCTGCTCAATCAGCGGGGCCAGCGCGGCAATATCCTCAGGATGATCGAGCAGCCGCACCAGCCGGATCACCGCATCCACCAGCAGAGGCGACATCTTATGTACGGTGACACCGCGTTCATTACGTGCCGTCACCGGTAACCGCGCCGGCGGAAACTGGTCGAGATAGCGCATCAGCCTTGATTCATTAATGGTGATGCCGATCCCCAGGTTGGGCTTTTCCGGCGTGGCGGCGGTGACGCAGGAGCGCACCGGCATATCCAGCGTCACCAGCAGCAGATCGCCCGGCCCATAGTGCAGCACCTCATCGCCGATGTGCAGGGCTTTACCGCCCTGCGCCACCAGCGCAAAGCTGGCCCATTGGGCAATGTGTGTCGGTTGGGTCGGTGCCGAGCTGCGGCCAAAAAAGAGGCACTCTATCGCGCTGTTATGCCGCCCATCCTGCGGGGCATGACGGGCGATTAACTCTGCCAGCGCCTGCCACTTATCTTTCTCTGTCACGCTCTGTTCTCCTGCTACCCGTTACCTGATTGCCGCGGTGATATTACCTGACCCGGAGCGGGATGCCTTTCCCGCCACCCCACTTTTGCAGGATTGTGCAAAAAGCTTGCAGGATTGCGCTACCCGCTTTTCGCCGCTGTCGCGCATAGTCTGTCGACGCAATCATGACGGTGGAGAACAACACGATGAAAGCACTGGAGAATAAAATTGCGCTGGTGACCGGGGCGTCAAAAGGCATTGGTGCAGCTATTGCTATCGCTTTCGCGGCTGCCGGCGCGCGGGTGGTGGTCAACTACCGTCAGGATGAGGCGGGCGCGGCTGATGTGGTCAGCGATATTATCCATCTCGGCAGCGAGGCGGTGGCCGTGCAGGCGGATGTCTCCCGGCTGCGTGATGTGGAGCGGCTGTTTGTCACCACGCAGCAGCATTTTGGTCCCCCCGATATTGTGGTGAACAATGCCGGCAGTTTTCATCACGGTGAATTTGCGGCGCTGACGCCAGAAGAGATGCAGCAGCAGATTAACGTCAACCTGCTCGGTACGCTGATGGTGTGTCAGCAGGCGGTTCGCCATTTTCCCGCTCAGGGAGGCTGCATTATTAATCTCAGCGCCCTGAACAGTCAAAACAGTACCCCAGGTTCTGTGCTGTGGGCGGCAACAAAAGGGGCGGTCGATACCCTGACTCAGGGCCTGGCGCGTGAGCTGGGCGCAATGAATATCCGGGTTAACGCCCTGGCACCGGGGATGATTCTGACGGAGGGGCTACTGGCCGCGAAGAAGATGAGTCCACAGCTTAAGGCACAGCTGCTGGCCGCCACGCCGCTGGGCCGCTTTGGTCTGCCGGAAGATGTGGCGCAGGTGGCGCTGTTTCTGGCGTCTGACGAGTCCGCCTGGGTCAGCGGCGAGCGGGTGATCATCAGCGGCGGTGCCTGAAACGCATAAAAAAAGGGAAGCCAATGGCTTCCCTTTTTTATTACGACAGGCTGTCGTTATGCGTCACGACGACGTGGAGCGGCTGCGCCATCTTCACGACGTGGACCACGGCTGCCTTCACGGTTGAAGCTGCGTCCGCCGCCTTCACGACCACCTTCACGGCGCTCAGAAGAGAAACGACGACCGCCTTCACGGTTGCCCGGACCCGCAGGACCACGACGCTCACCACCGGCTGGACGACGATCGCCACGGCCTTCGTTTGGCTGTGCATCACCCAGCAGCTGCATATTCATCGGCTTGTTCAGAATACGGGTGCGGGTGAAGTGCTGAAGCACATCGCCTGGCATGCCTTTCGGCAGCTCGATAGTAGAGTGCGTACCGAACAGCTTGATGTTACCGATGTAACGGCTGCTGATGTCGCCTTCGTTCGCAATCGCGCCAACGATATGACGAACTTCAACACCATCATCGCGACCCACTTCAATGCGATAGAGCTGCATTTCGCCAACGTCACGACGCTCACGACGTGGACGGTCGCCATCACGGCTTTCACGTGAACCACGCGCTTCACGGCTGTCACGACGGCCATCACGATCGTCACGATCGCGGTATTCGCGACGTGCAGGACGTGGCGCTTCCGGTGGCAGGATCAGCGGACGTTCGCCCTGTGCCATCTTCAGCAGTGCGGCGGCCAGCGTTTCCAGATCCATCTCATCTTCTGGCTGCATTTTCGCCAGCAGACCACGGTACTGGTCCAGATCGCTGCTTTCCAGCTGCTGCTGAACTTTAGCGGCGAACTTAGCCAGACGACGCTCACCCAGCAGTTCTGCGTTAGGCAGCTCAACTTCAGGGATGGTCAGCTTCATGGTACGTTCGATGTTGCGCAGCAGACGACGCTCGCGGTTCTCAACGAACAGCAGCGCACGGCCCGCACGACCGGCACGACCGGTACGGCCGATACGGTGAACGTAAGATTCGGCATCCATTGGAATGTCGTAGTTAACCACCAGGCTGATACGCTCAACGTCCAGGCCACGGGCCGCAACGTCGGTCGCAATCAGGATGTCGAGACGACCATCTTTCAGGCGCTCCAGCGTCTGCTCACGCAGGGCCTGGTTCATGTCACCGTTCAGCGCGGCGCTGTTGTAGCCACTGCGCTCCAGCGCTTCCGCCACTTCCATCGTCGCGTTTTTGGTACGGACGAAGATGATGGCAGCATCAAAGTCTTCTGCTTCCAGGAAGCGAACCAGCGCGTCAGTTTTACGACCATAAGCGGTCCAGTAGCTCTGGCTGATGTCAGGGCGCGTCGTCATGCTTGACTGAATACGCACTTCCTGTGGATCTTTCATGAAGCGTTTGGTGATGCGACGAATCGCTTCCGGCATGGTTGCAGAGAACAGCGCGGTCTGATGATCGGCTGGGATCTGCGCCATAATGGTTTCAACGTCTTCGATGAAGCCCATACGCAGCATTTCGTCGGCTTCATCCAGCACCAGGCCGCGCAGGTTAGAAAGGTCTAACGTGCCGCGTTTCAGGTGGTCAAGCAGACGGCCAGGCGTACCCACAACAACCTGTGGTCCCTGACGCAGTGCACGCAGCTGCACGTCATAACGCTGGCCGCCGTACAGGGCAACCACGTTCAGGCCACGCATATGTTTAGAGAATTCGGTAACTGCTTCAGCAACCTGTACCGCCAGTTCGCGGGTCGGTGCCAGCACCAGGATTTGCGGTGCTTTAACAGTCGGGTCAATGTTGTGTAACAGCGGCAGCGAGAACGCCGCAGTTTTACCACTCCCGGTCTGCGCCATGCCTAACACGTCACGGCCCGCCAGCAGGTGAGGAATACACTCAGCCTGGATTGGGGATGGCTTAACGTAGCCCATGCCATTCAGTGATTCAAGGATGTCGGCGTTCAGGCCAAGGTCAGCAAAAGTGGTTTGAATATCAGTCATGTAGTACACGTGCCTCTTAGATTGCGGCGGCCAGTCTACATAACTCGTCGTGAAAACTTTCAGTCATTTTCATCAAAAAGTGTGAACCGGCTCAAATTAGAAGTTTTGACGAACAGAAAAGCCTTCATCCTTTAAGATGATGACTTAACAGGTTTTACAGGCAAATTAAGTTCGTCAGCTATTGCTGGTCAGATTCTGATAAATCGTCTTGTGCCTGGCCGAGTTGCGCCAGTTCCAACAATGCGTATCGGTGTTCAACAAAGTTATTGACGTTGTTGGCCACCGCCAGTTTGAACAACGCTTTCGCGTCGTCCTTCTCCCCCAGACTTAGGTAGTACTTACCTAAATAGAAGTTGGTTTCACTGAGATGTTCAGCGAGCGAGGTGTTATCCGTTGCGTCCGCCTTGAGACTTTCCATCAACGTTTTCTCGTTGATATCTCCAAGGTAGAACTCGACAATATTCCATCCCCATTGGTCTCTGACCGCTTTGTCGTGACGCTGTTGAAGCGCGACTTTTGCCTTGTCGGCATCCATCTCACGTTCAACGAGATAGAGCCACAGACTGCGGAAAGGATCGTTAGGATCGTCTTGATAAAACGCCAGCAGATCATCTTGCGCTAACTTGTATCGACCGCCGTAATAGAGGGCGATACCACGGTTTAAATGCGCATAGTTGTAAGTTGGATCAAGCTCAAGTACAGAATCGAACGCTTCATAGGCGGCATCAAAGTTGCCCGCCTGCGTTAAGTATATGCCTAAATAGTTAAACACTTCAGGCATATCTGGTCTTATAGACAGCGCTTGCGAAAAATCGTTCCGCGCTAATGCCCGCAGACCTAAACTATCATACAACACTCCGCGCTCATATAACAGCTGTGCGCGTTCATCATCGGTCAGGGCACGACTGGCAAGAATTTGTTCCATGCGCGCCAGAATCACTTCCTGTTGCAGTGTGGGCTGTAAAGGCACTGCAAGAACTTCGTTCTTACGCCAATTGGAGTTGCTGCATCCTGCCAGCGTCAAAGCTGTCGCAACAAAACACCAGCGCAGAAAAGGCTTCATTTCCCACTCCCGAATACAAACATTGGGATAACCATCCTGTCATCCGCCTGCTGTGCACAAGGATTCCCGCCCTCGCGATGATACAAACGCCCCTCTCTGCCTGGCAGAGAGGGGCAAATCAACAACGACTTATTCAGCGTCAGGCGTGGCCACCGCGGCAGCTTCTTCAGCCTGCGGCTTAGATTCTGTCGCTTCTTTGATGCTCAGACGTACGCGGCCCTGGCGATCGACTTCCATCACCTTCACCGGCACTTCCTGACCCATCTGTAGATAGTCAGTCACTTTCTCAACGCGCTTGTCAGCGATTTGCGAAATGTGGACCAGACCCTCTTTGCCGCCGCCGATGGCAACAAAGGCACCGAAGTCAACGATACGGGTCACTTTACCACTGTAAATGCGGCCCACTTCGATCTCTGCGGTGATCTCTTCGATACGACGAATCGCTTCTTTCGCTTTCAGACCATCGGTCGCCGCGATTTTCACCGTGCCGTCATCTTCGATTTCAATCGTTGTGCCGGTCTCTTCGGTCAGTGCACGGATCACTGAGCCGCCTTTACCAATCACATCTTTGATCTTGTCAGAGCTGATTTTAATAGTGTAGATGCGTGGTGCGAATTCAGAGATCTCGGTACGCGGCGTGCTGATAGCCTGTTCCATCACGCCCAGAATGTGCAGACGCGCACCCTTGGCCTGGTTCAGCGCTTCCTGCATAATTTCGCGGGTGATACCTTCGATCTTGATATCCATTTGCAGCGCGGTGATACCTTCACGGCTACCGGCTACTTTAAAGTCCATGTCGCCCAGGTGATCTTCGTCGCCGAGGATGTCCGACAGAACCACGAACTTCTCATCTTCTTTCACCAGACCCATTGCGATACCGGCAACGGCGGCTTTGATTGGCACGCCCGCGTCCATCAGCGCCAGAGAGGCACCACAGACTGACGCCATTGAAGAGGAGCCGTTGGATTCGGTGATTTCAGAGACGACACGTACGGTGTACGGGAACTCTTCCGCTTTAGGCATTACCGCTAACACACCGCGCTTCGCCAGACGACCGTGACCAATTTCACGACGCTTCGGCGAGCCTACCATGCCGGTTTCGCCGACAGAGTATGGAGGGAAGTTGTAATGGAACAGGAAGCTGTCGGTACGTTCGCCCATCAGCTCATCCAGGTTCTGCGCATCACGGGTGGTGCCCAGCGTGGCAGTAACCAGCGCCTGGGTTTCACCACGGGTGAACAGAGAAGAACCGTGAGTACGTGGCAGTACGCCAGTACGCACGTCCAGGCCGCGGATCATATCTTTTTCACGACCGTCGATACGTGGCTCACCGTTCAGGATACGGGTACGTACGACGTTCTTTTCCAGGCTGTGAACGATGTCGCCAATTTCTGCGCCATCCAGCGTCTCGTCTTCCGCCAGCAGCGCGGCAATGGTTTCGTCTTTGATGACGCCAACCTGCGTGTAACGCTCCTGCTTGTCAGTGATGCGGTAAGCATCGCTGATGCGCGCTTCTGCCAGGGCAGCGACGCGAGAGATCAGTGCGGTGTTGGCGGCTTCTGGCTGCCAGTCCCAGCGCGATTTGCCCGCTTCGGCAACCAGTGCATTAATGTTTTCGATAACGACCTGCTGCTGGTCGTGGCCAAACACCACGGCACCCAGCATCTGCTCTTCTGACAGGATCTCAGCTTCAGATTCCACCATCAGGACAGCATTCTGCGTACCGGCAACCACCAGATCCAGACGAGACTGTTTCAGCTCATCGGCGGTCGGGTTCAGGACGTACTGGTCGTTGATGTAGCCAACACGCGCCGAGCCGATTGGGCCATTGAACGGCAGACCAGAGAGGGCCAGCGCAGCGGAAGCACCGATCATCGCAACGATGTCAGGGTGAACCTGTGGGTTCACAGAGACGACAGTGGCGATAACCTGAACTTCATTAACAAAACCTTCCGGGAACAACGGGCGAATCGGGCGGTCAATCAGACGCGCAATCAGGGTTTCGCCTTCGCTTGGGCGGCCTTCACGACGGAAGAAGCTGCCTGGGATACGACCAGCAGCGTAGGTACGCTCCTGATAGTTGACGGTCAGTGGGAAGAAATCCTGACCAGGTTTAGCTTTTTTCTGACCTACTACGGTGACGAACACCGCGGTGTCGTCCATGCTCACCATCACGGCAGCGGTTGCCTGGCGAGCCATCATGCCGGTTTCCAGCGTGACGGTATGTTGACCATATTGGAATTTGCGTACGATCGGATTCAGCAAAATCAAAGTCCTTAACTTCGGGGCAGAGCTATCTGTAGCCCGCCATTAATTACCAACCTTCAGTTGCATCCTCGCGACTAATGACAACCCTCGACCGCCCCTGCGGTAAAGCCTCTCATTAGCCGCGCGAAATTCTGCAAACTAAAGATCACACTAAGCAACAATACATCAGTTTGGGCCGGATTGCTGCCGATTGCTCGAAAAAAGGGGCCATAAAGGCCCCCTCTTCACGAAACTCGCACAAATCTGATCGTAAGCCGTACAGGGTGCAAACTGCTGCCTCATGCCGCGACGATCAGATTTTTCAGACTTAGCGACGCAGACCGAGGCTCTCGATCAGGCTGCTGTAGCGTGCAACGTCTTTACGCTTCAGGTAGTCCAGCAGCTTACGACGCTGAGATACCATGCGCAGCAGACCGCGGCGGCTGTGGTGGTCTTTTTTGTGCTCAGAGAAGTGACCCTGCAGATGGGTAATCTGTGCAGTCAGCAGAGCAACCTGAACTTCAGTTGAACCGCTGTCGTTAGCACCACGACCATATTTAGCAACGATCTCTGCTTTAGCTTCTACGCTTAGAGACATAATAAACTCCAGTAAAAAATGAATGTATGGGTGCCGATCTCTAATTCAGCATCCCGCTTTAAAGCCGCGCTATTCTACTCTGCGCCCGATAGCAACGCAAATGCCCCATCAGCGAAAAGTGGGGTGCGCGACTTAATCCTGATACTCGACCACTAAACGACGCGGCGCCAGGCGACCATCGTCAGCGACTTCCGCCATGCCGATAAATTTACCCGCGTCCCCTTCCGTCACCCGGACCAGGCCCTGGGCGGGCGCATGCGCGGCCTGCACGGGTTGTCCCTGACGGAAGAAGGCGGCCACAGCCGGCGGAATATTCACTTCCGGGAAGTCAGAGGCGGGGCTGTCCATCGGTAACAGCAGCGGATCGAGCTGCGTTTCCAGCGGGATGCCAGCCTCGTTGGCTTCGGTCAGTAACGCATTGAGCTGCTCCAGCGTCACCATTCTTTCAAAGGGATAACGCGCGACCTGTACGCGACGCAGCATAATGACGTGTGCGCCACATCCCAGCTTCTCACCCAGATCATCAATGATGGTGCGGATGTAGGTCCCTTTGGAGCAGTGAATTTCCAGCTCCAGCTCATCGTCCTGCCAGCGGATAAATTGCAGTTCATAGACGGTGATCGGACGGGGTTCGCGCGCAATATCAATGCCCTGACGCGCATATTCATAGAGCGGACGCCCCTGATGCTTCAGCGCTGAAAACATCGACGGCACCTGAAGCGTTTCGCCACGGAAGCTCTCCAGCGCGCTATCCAGCTCAGCCTGACTGAAGCTGACCGGGCGCGTCTGCACCACGTTGCCATCGGCATCCGAAGTGTCAGTCCGCTCGCCCAGCCGGGCAATCACCCGGTAGCGCTTGTCGGAATCCAGCAGGTACTGCGAAAACTTCGTCGCTTCTCCGAGGCAGATCGGCAGCATGCCGGTCGCCAGCGGATCCAGCGCGCCAGTGTGCCCTGCGCGATTGGCGTTGAAGATACGCTTCACTTTTTGCAGGACATCATTCGACGAGACGCCTTGCGGCTTATCCAGCAGCAACACGCCATGGACGTCGCGACCGCGACGACGCGGACGGCTCATTACGCCTCCTCGTCATCGCCCGTGGCGTCTGGACCACGGCGCTCAGCATCGTTTTTCACGACGCTGGTGACGAGATTGGACATGCGCATCCCTTCGACCAGTGAATTGTCGTAGAAGAAGGTCAACTCCGGCACGATGCGCAGACGCATCGCTTTACCCAGCAGAATGCGGATATAGCCGGAGGCTTCTTTCAGCGCCTTCAGGCCCTGTTTCACCGCGTCTTCATCTTTGTCATTCAGGAAAGTGACAAACACTTTTGCGTAAGCAAGATCGCGTGACACTTCAACACCCGAAACGGTGACCATCATGCCAAGACGGGGATCTTTGATCTCACGTTGCAGGATCATCGCAATCTCTTTTTGCAGCTCTTGTGACACGCGCTGCGGGCGACCAAATTCTTTCGCCATCATTATTTCTCCCAAATAATTCGGGAGGCCAGAGGCCTCCCAAATTGCAACACATCAGCAATGACTTAGTCGATGGTGCGTTTAATTTCGATGATTTCAAAGACTTCGATCATATCGCCGACACGGACGTCATTGTAGTTCTTAACGCCGATGCCGCACTCCATGCCGTTACGCACTTCGTTTACATCATCTTTAAAGCGACGCAGGGATTCCAGCTCGCCTTCATAAATCACCACGTTGTCACGCAGAACACGGATTGGATTGTGACGCTTGATGTTACCTTCCGTCACCATACAACCTGCGATTGCGCCAAATTTCGGTGATTTGAACACGTCGCGCACCGCAGCCAGACCAATGATCTGCTGTTTGTATTCAGGTGCCAGCATACCGCTCATTGCCGCTTTAACTTCGTCAATCAGGTTATAGATGACGGAGTAGTAGCGCAGATCCAGACTTTCAGCGTCAATGACGCGACGCGCTGAGGCATCGGCACGCACGTTAAAGCCAACGAGGATAGCGTTAGAGGCAGCGGCCAGGGTCGCATCGGTTTCGGTGATCCCGCCCACGCCTGAACCGACAATCTTCACCTTCACTTCGTCGGTGGAGAGTTTCAGCAGGGAGTCGGAGATCGCTTCCACAGAGCCCTGAACGTCCGCTTTCAGCACGATGTTCAGCTCAGAAACTTCGCCTTCGGTCATGTTCGCAAACATGTTCTCCAGCTTAGATTTCTGCTGGCGAGCCAGTTTAACTTCGCGGAATTTGCCCTGACGATAGAGTGCCACTTCACGCGCTTTCTTCTCGTCACGCACCACGGTCGCTTCATCACCCGCAGCCGGCACGCCGGAGAGGCCCAGAATCTCAACCGGGATAGAAGGACCCGCTTCCATGACTTCGCGACCCAGTTCGTCACGCATTGCACGAACACGGCCATATTCGAAACCACAAAGCACGATGTCGCCTTTGTTCAGCGTACCTTCGCGTACCAGCACGGTAGCAACCGGACCACGACCTTTGTCGAGGAACGATTCGATGACCACGCCGCTCGCCATACCGGCACGAATAGCCGTCAGCTCCAGTACTTCCGCCTGGAGCAGGATAGCGTTAAGCAGGTCATCAATGCCGGTACCCGCTTTCGCAGAGACATTTACGAACATGTTCTCGCCGCCCCACTCTTCCGGGATGATACCGTACTGAGTCAGTTCATTTTTAACGCGATCCGGGTCAGCTTCTGGCTTATCACATTTGTTCACCGCAACCACAACCGGCACTTTAGCCGCTTTGGCGTGCTGGATAGCTTCGATGGTCTGAGGCATCACGCCATCATCCGCGGCGACAACCAGGATAACGATGTCGGTCGCCTGCGCACCACGTGCACGCATCGCGGTAAACGCGGCGTGGCCCGGGGTATCCAGGAAGGTGATCATGCCGTTATCGGTTTCGACGTGGTAGGCACCGATATGCTGAGTAATACCACCCGCTTCGCCAGAGGCGATTTTCGTGGAGCGAATATAGTCCAGCAGAGAGGTTTTACCGTGGTCGACGTGGCCCATGATGGTGACAACCGGCGCGCGAGACTCCTGCGCAGCATCGGTATCACGATCGTCCATTACCGCCTCTTCCAGCTCGTTCTCACGACGCAGGGTCACTTTGTGGCCCATCTCTTCGGCAACCAGCTGAGCAGTTTCCTGATCGATGACCTGATTGATGGTCGCCATTGCGCCCATCTTCATCATCGCTTTAATGACCAGAGAACCTTTCACCGCCATTTTATTCGCCAGTTCGGCTACGGTGATGGTTTCGCCAATCACCACATCGCGGTTAACCGCCTGCGCGGGCTTGTTGAAGCCATGCTGCAAGGTGCTTGGTTTACGATGCTTGCCACCTTTACCGCCACGAACCTGCGCACGCGCTTCTTCACGGTCAGTTTTGGCTTCAGAGTGTTTGTTGCCTTTTTTCGCCGGACGGGTTGCTTTTGCGGTGGTGCGTGCACGTGCACGGCCCGCTTCAACCTGACGATCGTTCTCGTCTTCCGCCTGACGGGCGTGGGTAGAGGTGGTGACGTGGTAGTCGCCTTTATCCTCTTCTTCCGGTTTTTCCCACTCGGCGGCCTTCTCTTCGGCCAGGCGGCGGGCTTCTTCTGCTACGAGGCGGGCAGCCTCTTCGAGCTTACGGCGGGCTTCTTCTTCAGCTTTACGCTTCAGTTCGGCGGCTTCAGCTTCGCGACGGGCTTTGTCACTCTGCGCGGCCCGGGTCACTTCGTCGGTAGGTTGATTTGTCACTTTCTCATTTTCCGCTGCTGCACGTTTGGCCTTGTCAGCGGCTTCGCGCCTGGCTTTATCTTCGGCTTCACGTTGCGCTTTCTGTTCAGCTTCGCGACGGGCTTTTTCTTCGGCCTCGCGTTGCGCCTGCTCTTCCGCTTCACGCTGCGCCTCGGCTTCCGCTTCTGCCTGAGCTTGCTCAGCCTCTGCATCACCTTTCACGTATGTGCGCTTTTTGCGGACTTCGATTTGCACCGACTTACTTTTACCCCCGGTGCCTGGAATATTCAAGGTGCTGCGCGTCTTACGTTGCAGCGTCAGCTTAGCTGAACCGACCTGACCGTGTTCACGGTTCAGGTGAGATAGTAAGGTTTCTTTCTCTTGCTGGGTCACGGCGTCATTTTCAGACTTCGGGATCCCCGCATCAGCAAATTGCTGTACCAGGCGATCGACCGGAGTCTGAATTTCTGCGGCCAGCGATTTTACGGTTACATCTGTCATGCTGTTCCTTCCTGTTATTACGCGTCATCGCCGAACCAGCAGATATTACGGGCGGCCATAATCAGCGCGCCGGCTTGCTCATCAGACATGCCTTCAATATCTGTCAGATCGTCAACACCTTGCTCAGCGAGATCTTCCAGCGTGCAAACGCCTTTCGACGCCAGGCGGAAAGCCAGCGCACGATCGAGGCCTTCAAGATTCAGCAGATCCTCTGCGGGCTCCTGATTACCAAGGCTCTCTTCTTTCGCCAGTGCCAGAGTGGTTAACGCATTTTTTGCTCGTTCACGCAGGGCTTCAATGGTCTCTTCGTCGAGGCCGTCAACTTCCAACAGCTCGTTGATTGGCACGTATGCCAGCTCTTCCAGCGAGGAGAAGCCCTCTTCCACCAGTACGGTGGCGAACTCTTCGTCGATATCGAGATGTTTGGTGAACATATCGATTGCTGCATGGGCTTCAGCCTGATGCTTAGCCTGCAAGTCATCGACGGTCATCACGTTCAGCTCCCAGCCACTCAGCTGCGAAGCGAGACGCACGTTTTGGCCATTACGGCCGATCGCCTGAGCCAGATTGCCAGCCTCTACGGCGATGTCCATGGTGTGGTTATCTTCATCAACCACGATTGACGCCACATCAGCCGGTGCCATCGCGTTGATAACAAACTGTGCCGGGTTATCGTCCCACAGCACAATATCGATACGCTCGCCGCCCAGTTCACTGGAAACGGCCTGAACGCGCGCGCCGCGCATGCCCACACAGGCACCCACCGGATCGATACGTTTGTCGTTGGTTTTGACTGCAATTTTAGCGCGCGAACCCGGATCACGAGCGGCGGCTTTAATTTCAATCACTTCTTCGCCAATTTCCGGCACCTCAATGCGGAACAGTTCAATCAGCATTTCCGGTTTGGAACGGGTGACGAACAGCTGCGCGCCACGCGCTTCCGGGCGAACGGAATAGAGTACGCCACGAATACGGTCGCCTGGGCGGAAGTTTTCACGCGGCAGCATATCTTCGCGCAGAATGACGGCTTCGGCATTGTTGCCTAAATCGAGGGAAATATTGTCGCGGTTAACTTTCTTCACCACGCCCGTGATAATTTCGCCTTCCTGCTCACGGAACTGATCAACCACCATCGCGCGCTCAGCTTCGCGCACTTTCTGCACGATAACCTGCTTCGCGGTCTGGGTGGTGATACGGTCAAAGGTGACCGATTCAATCTGATCTTCAACATATTCGCCCAGATTGAATGCTTCATCTTCGAAGCGGGCCGCATCCAGCGTGATCTCGCGCGTCGGCTGCGTCACCTCTTCTACGATTTCCCAACGGCGGAAAGTATCGAAATCGCCACTTCTGCGATCAATGCTGACACGTACGTCAATCTCTTGCTCGTACTTTTTCTTGGTCGCAGTCGCCAGCGCGCTCTCCAGCGCTTCGAAGATTTTCTCACGCGGCAGGGCTTTTTCGTTAGAAACGGCTTCTACAACAGCTAAGATCTCTTTGTTCATCCTGGTTAGCCTCAATCCGGACTTTTAAAAGTGGGGGACCAGGTTCGCTTTCTGAATATTACTCAGCGCGAACACTTCATCGCTACCCTCAACGTGCACCGTGATCATCTCGCCATCAACGGACTTAATGATTCCCTGCCATTTACGGCGGTTCTGAACGGCCATACGCAGCACCAGACTCACTTCCTCACCCATGAAACGGGTGTAGTGTTCTGCGGTGAACAGAGGACGATCGAGTCCCGGTGAAGAGACTTCAAGGTTGTAAGGTACGGTAATCGGATCTTCTACATCCATCACCGCACTTACCTGGTGGCTGACATCGGCGCAATCATCGACATTGATGCCATCTTCACTATCAATATAGATGCGCAGGATTGATGTGCGACTACGAACGAATTCAATGCCAACCAGTTCGTAACCCAGCGCTTCTACCGGAGCCGATACCAACTCTGTCAATTTTTGCTCTAATGTGGACAAGCCCACCCCCAAGACATAAAAAAAGGGCCTATAGCCCAGTATTACGATTCGCTAATAACAAAAAACCCCGAATAGTCGGGGCTTTTAATCACTGGACCCTGTACGCCGCAATGCGGCCCGGACTCCATCCAAAGAATTTTCTTTCAAAAAATAGCCGTGAATGCGTCCGTCGATGCATACAGTATATTTGAAAAAGAACTCAATGGGAAAGTGGTTGCGGGGGCCGGATTTGAACCGACGACCTTCGGGTTATGAGCCCGACGAGCTACCAGGCTGCTCCACCCCGCGTCCGAAAACGTGGCGAATAATACGCCAGACCTGCATAAAATGCAAGTGATACTACGATTTGGTACCGAGGACGGGACTTGAACCCGTAAGCCCAATCGGGCACTACCACCTCAAGGTAGCGTGTCTACCAATTCCACCACCACGGCACTACACTGACCACAACGATGCGTTGTGTTGACGACTTTACTTAGGAATATCGCTGCCCGGGGTTGCCGGTTGAGCTGGCTTTTCAGTCTGTTGAGAAGACTGCGCCGGCGCAGAAAGATTTTCCCACTCGCTTCCTTTCGATGCTTTATTGCTGTTCAGATTACCCAGAACCAGGCTGATGATGAAGAACAGCGCCGCTAAGATGCCAGTTGTGCGGGTCATGAAGTTGCCTGAACCCGAAGAACCAAACACCGTACCGGATGCGCCTGCACCGAATGAGGCTCCCATATCAGCGCCTTTGCCTTGTTGCAGCATAATCATACCCACAAGGGCGATCGCTACAATAAGGAAAACTACTAAAAGAGCTTGGTACATATCATCCTGTTCCTTGCACGGTAATCGTACAGTTAAAGCTTCAACCAGTATTGATGGGGAGTCTCGTCATCACCCATCAGAAGCGGGTGTGAATACTAACCAAAGGCGCATGGCTCTGCAAGCGCAATTTTCATCACCTACATCGATCGCAGAAAAAAGCGTCATTCCGGTGAGATAACAGGCAGTTCCACCCATTCTGAACCGCCTGTTACCGCCTTAAACCGCCTTAAACCGCCTTGACCTGATCGGCGATACGGTTAGCCAGTTCGGTGACCTGCGCCTCGTTTTCGCCCTCAACCATGACCCGAATCAATGGCTCGGTGCCCGATTTTCGCAGCAAAACGCGGCCACGGCCAGCCAGCGCTTTTTCTACTTCCGCGGTGACGGTTTTCACCGACTCACTTTGCAGTGGATCGTGCTCACCCGCAAAGCGCACGTTAACCAGCACCTGGGGCAACATTTTCATGCCGCTACAGAGATCGTGCAGGCTCATGTGGTTGCGCACCATCGCAGTGAGCACTTGCAAACTTGCCACGATACCGTCACCGGTGGTGGTTTTATCCAGCAGGATCACATGGCCGGAGTTTTCCGCGCCAAGACGCCACCCCTTCTCCTGCATCTTCTCCAGCACGTAACGGTCACCCACTTTGGCGCGCGCAAACGGAATACCGAGCTGCTTCAGCGCCAGCTCCAGACCCATGTTGCTCATTAAGGTGCCAACCACGCCACCGCGTAACTGCCCCTGACGCAGACCTTCTCGCGCAATGATGTAGAGGATCTGGTCGCCATCCACTTTCTCGCCCAGGTGGTCAATCATCATGATGCGATCGCCATCGCCGTCATAGGCCAGCCCGATGTCGGCCTTTTCCGCCAGCACGCGCTGTTGCAGCAGGCTGAGATCGGTGGCACCACACTCTTTGTTGATGTTCATTCCGTCTGGCTGGACACCGATAGCAATCACCGTCGCACCCAGTTCACGCAAAACGTTCGGCGCGATGTGATAAGTGGCCCCATTCGCGCAGTCGACCACAATTTTCAGGCCGTTCAGATTAAGCTCGCTGGGGAAGGTGCCTTTGCAGAACTCAATGTAACGCCCTGCGGCGTCGACGATACGGCTGGCGCGACCGAGCTGCGCTGACTCCACGCAGGTAATCGGCTTTTCCATTTCCAGTTCAATCGCCTCCTCGACATCATCCGGCAGCTTGGTGCCTTCCGACGAGAAGAACTTAATGCCGTTGTCATCAAACGGATTGTGCGAGGCTGAAATCACGATACCCGCTTCAGCCCGGAAGGTACGGGTCAGATAAGCAATCGCGGGGGTCGGCATCGGGCCGGTAAAGGCGGCGCTCAGGCCCGCCGCCGCCAGGCCCGCTTCCAGCGCCGACTCCAGCATATAGCCCGAGATGCGGGTGTCCTTACCGATGATGATCTTTTTAGAACCGTGGCGTGCCAGCACTTTACCGGCGGCCCAGCCCAGTTTCAGAACGAAATCGGGGGTGATGGGCGCTTCACCGACTTTGCCACGAATGCCATCGGTACCGAAATATTTACGATTACTCATGATGCTCCTTTTGCTCTTCGGGTCGCTTCGACCACGCGCATCGCTTCGGCCGTCTCTTTTACATCATGCGCGCGGATGATCTGCGCGCCCTGCATGGCAGCAATCACCGCGCAGCTCAGGCTGCCGGTTAAACGCTGTGACGGACCGACATTCAACAGCTGGCCAATCATCGATTTACGTGACATGCCCACCAGCAGCGGCAGGCCGAAGTGGTGGAACTCGCCCAGATGAGCCAGCAGTTCATAGTTGTGGCTGAGATTTTTACCGAAACCGAAGCCCGGGTCGAGTATCAGCCGCTCTTTTTTAATGCCGGCCGCTTCGCAACGGGCAATCTGCTGAGCGAAGTAAGTATCCACTTCGCTTAAGATATTGTCGTAGGAAGGAGCCTGCTGCATGGTGCGCGGTTCGCCCTGCATATGCATCAGGCAGATGGGCAGGCCGGTGGCCGCCGCCGCTTCCAGCGCGCCTGCCTCAGAGAGAGAACGAACGTCGTTAATGATGTGAGCACCCACTCGCGCGGCTTCGCGGATCACCTCCGCTTTGGAGGTGTCGACCGAGATCCAGACTTCGAAACGCTGAGCAATCGCCTCGACCACCGGGATTACCCGCTCCAGCTCCTCTTCAACACTCACCTCATCGGCGCCGGGGCGGGTCGATTCTCCACCGACATCGATGATGGTCGCGCCGGCATTGACCATCTCATTGGTGTGCGTCAGCGCATCGACCAGCGCGTTATGTTTACCACCATCAGAAAAGGAGTCCGGCGTGACATTCAGAATACCCATCACATGGGGAAAGGATAAGTCGAGATGGGAATCTCGGGCGAACAACTTCATGACGGAAACTCCTTGCTGATCAATATCTGGATGTAAAAAACCCCGGACCAGCCGGGGTTTTGTCTGACGATGTGGCGTCTTATTTGTTGTACTGCTCTGACATGGTATTGCCTGGGTTTGGCGTACGCGGTTCATCAACCGGACGTGGCGCTTTTGGCGTACCGTTATTGTCTGAGTTGCTGCCTGGGTCTTCCCAGCCCGCTGGCGGACGCACTTCACGGCGTGCCATCAGGTCGTCGATCTGCGGTGCATCGATGGTTTCATACTTCATCAGCGCGTCTTTCATCGCGTGAAGGATGTCCATGTTCTCACCCAGGATGCGGCGAGCGCGCTGGTAGTTGCTGTCGATCAGGTGTTTAACTTCCTGGTCGATAATGCGGGCGGTTTCATCAGACATATGTTTTGCTTTCGCAACAGAACGTCCAAGGAACACTTCACCCTCTTCTTCGGCATAGAGCAACGGACCGAGTTTTTCCGAGAAGCCCCACTGCGTCACCATGTTACGCGCCAGGTTAGTCGCGACTTTAATGTCATTCGACGCACCGGTAGAGACATGTTCCGCTCCGTAGATGATCTCTTCTGCCAGACGACCGCCGTAGAGCGTCGAAATCTGGCTTTCCAGTTTCTGACGGCTGGCGCTGATCGCGTCGCCTTCAGGCAGGAAGAAGGTCACACCCAGCGCACGGCCGCGCGGGATAATCGTCACTTTGTGCACCGGATCGTGCTCTGGCACCAGGCGACCAATGATCGCGTGGCCCGCTTCGTGATACGCGGTTGACTCTTTCTGCGCTTCCGTCATCACCATGGAGCGACGTTCCGCACCCATCATGATTTTGTCTTTCGCTTTCTCAAACTCAACCATCGACACCACACGCTTGTTTGAACGGGCAGCGAACAGCGCAGCTTCGTTCACAAGGTTGGCCAGGTCGGCACCGGAGAAGCCCGGTGTACCACGCGCAATGATTGCCGCGTCAATATCGGTTGCCAGCGGCACACGACGCATATGCACTTTCAAAATTTGCTCACGACCACGAACGTCTGGCAAGCCAACCACCACCTGACGGTCAAAACGACCTGGACGCAGCAGCGCCGGGTCCAGCACGTCAGGACGGTTCGTCGCGGCGATAACGATAATGCCTTCGTTACCTTCAAAACCATCCATCTCAACCAGCATCTGGTTCAGGGTCTGCTCACGTTCATCGTGACCACCGCCTAAACCGGCGCCACGCTGACGACCGACCGCATCGATCTCATCGATAAAGATGATGCACGGTGCCGCTTTTTTGGCCTGCTCGAACATGTCGCGAACGCGGGACGCACCCACACCGACAAACATTTCGACGAAGTCAGAACCGGAGATAGTAAAGAAAGGCACTTTCGCTTCACCGGCAATCGCTTTTGCCAGCAAGGTTTTACCGGTACCGGGCGGACCCACCATCAGTACGCCTTTCGGAATCTTACCGCCCAGTTTCTGAAAACGGCTCGGTTCACGCAGATACTCAACCAGCTCAGCCACTTCATCTTTCGCTTCATCACAGCCTGCGACGTCGGCGAAGGTGGTTTTAATCTGGTCTTCGGTCAGCATGCGGGCTTTGCTCTTGCCGAAGGACATCGCGCCCTTGCCGCCCCCGCCCTGCATCTGACGCATAAAGAAGATCCACACACCGATCAGCAGCAGCATCGGGAACCACGAGATGAAGATCGACGCCAGCAGGCTCGGCTCTTCCGGTGGTTCGCCTACAACTTTGACGTTTTTGGTCAAGAGGTTATCGAGCAACTTGGGATCATTGACAGGAATGTAGGTCGTGTATTTATTGCTGTCTTTTTTAATAACGTTAATTTCACGCCCGTTAATACGTGCCTCGCGGACCTGATCCTGGTTCACTTCCGACAGGAAGGTTGAATAATCAACCCTACGGCCATTCGACTCGCTGGGCCCAAAGCTCTGGAATACTGACATCAGCACGACCGCGATGACTAACCAGAGAATCAGGTTTTTCGCCATGTCACTCAAGGGATTAACCTCATATTACAACGGTGTTAACAGATAGCGTAGGGTACTATAGATCCTTCATACATGGAATCGCAGCAAATCTGCGGACTTCTCCAGCAATCAGCTTATAGTTTGCGCCCAGTCGCCACAATGTACACTTCACGTGAACGTGAACGTGAAGCGTCCGGCTTACGAATTTTTACTTTCGTAAACAGGGAGCGAATTTCCCGCAGGTATTCATCGAAGCCATCTCCCTGAAACACTTTCACTACAAAACTACCACCGGGTGCCAGAATATCCCGACACATCTCCAGCGCCAGTTCGACTAAATACATCGACCGGGGAATATCTACGGCAGGTGTACCACTCATATTCGGTGCCATATCTGACATGACCACCTGAACTTTCTGATCGCCAACACGCTCAAGCAGTGCATTGATCACCGATTCTTCACGAAAATCGCCCTGAAGGAAATCGACACCGACGATAGGATCCATAGGCAGAATATCACAGGCGATAATGCGCCCTTTGCTCCCGATTTGCTGTACCACATATTGTGACCAGCCACCGGGCGCCGCCCCCAGATCTACCACCGTCATACCGGGTTTGAATAGCTTGTCACCCTGTTGTATTTCATCAAGTTTAAACCAGGCACGCGAACGCAACCCTTTTTTCTGCGCCTGAAGCACATATTTATCGCTAAAGTGTTCCTGAAGCCAGCGGCTGGAGCTGGCCGAACGCTTTTTACCCGTCATAATATTTCCAGTTAAATCGTCATCGTAGCGATAAACCTGCACGCAATGGGTTGCGTCGATTTGGTGATATACCCGAGATGGCGGTAGAATGAACCGTTTTCAATCCCTGAGTAAGTAAAATACTACGATGAATCTAAGTACCAAACAAAAACAGCACCTCAAGGGCCTCGCCCATCCGCTCAAGCCGGTCGTCATGCTGGGTGGCAATGGCCTGACTGAAGGCGTGCTGGCCGAAATCGAGCAGGCGCTGGCGCATCACGAACTGATCAAGGTGAAAATCGCCTCGGAAGATCGTGAAACCAAGCAGCTGATCGTTGAGGCTATCGTGCGCGAAACCGGCGCCAGCAACGTACAGGTAATCGGCAAAACGCTGGTGCTGTATCGCCCGTCTAAAGAGAGCAAAATTTCTCTGCCACGCTAGGCGGGCAAAGAAAGTGACACGCTCTCCCCTGAGATAAAAGGCCGCAAAGCGGCCTTTTTCCTTTCTTTACATTCTGCTTCAGCGCGTTGCAAAACGCAGCCGCAGGTTAAATATATTCCACCTTCAGGACTTCATACTCCACGTCACCGCCTGGGGTTTTGACAATGGCCACGTCATCGACCTCTTTGCCGACCAGGCCACGTGCCATAGGCGAATTGACAGAAATCAGATTTTGCTTAAAGTCCGCTTCGTCATCGCCCACGATACGGTAGGTGGACTCTTCATCCGTCTCAACATTCAGTACGGTCACGGTGGCGCCGAAAATTACCCGCCCGGTTTTAGGCATCTGGGTAACGTCGATCACCTGCGCATTGGAGAGTTTAGCTTCAATCTCCTGAATACGGCCTTCACAAAAGCCCTGCTCTTCACGCGCGGCGTGATATTCGGCGTTCTCTTTCAAATCGCCATGCTCGCGCGCTTCAGCGATAGAGGCGATAATGCGCGGACGCTTCACGGTTTTCAGCTCGTTCAGCTCTTCGCGCAATCTTTCTGCGCCTCTTAACGTCATCGGAATCTGATTCATTTAAGCTCCTCGCCATCTTTCCTGTTTAACGGTGTCATCCTGACCGGTGACTGCAGAAAAAAGCGTTCTGCGGCGCATTTGCCCGTTTTTGCAAACAAAAGAATCCTGACCCGGAGAGACCTCCAGGCCAGAAAAGATTTTGCAATTTGATACGTATTTTACCCCAGAGTTCCCTGCGGGTCATCGTTTACTTTCCACCGCCCAGCGACGTAGTATTGACGGCTTCACCTGCCAGTTACCGCGAGATTATGCGATTTTCACGACTTGTTACCGGATTAACCTGTGCATTTATGCTGCGTGCACAAGCAGCACCCGTTGATGAATACATGCAGTATCTGCCAGACGGTGCCAACCTGGCGCTGATGGTGCAGAAAGTGGGTGCATCAACCCCTATCATCGATTATCACGGAAAACAGATGGCCCTGCCCGCCAGTACCATGAAAGTGGTGACGGCGCTGGCGGCGTTGCTGGAACTGGGCGGAGACTATCGATTTCAGACCACATTTGAGACCCGGGGCGCCATTGTCGATGGCACCCTGAACGGCGATTTAGTCGCCCGTTTCGCCGGTGATCCCACCCTGAGCCGCCAGGATCTGCGCAATATGGTGGCCGCGCTGAAAAAGCAGGGCATTAACCATATCAAAGGCAACCTGGTGATTGATACCTCGGTGTTTGCCAGTCATGACATGGGCCCAGGCTGGCCGTGGAACGATTTGACGCAGTGCTTCAGCGCCCCGCCAGGCGCGGCGATTGTCGATAAAAATTGCTTCTCGGTCTCGCTCTACAGCGCTAACACGCCGGGTGAGAACGCCTTTGTGCGCATCGCCTCCTACTATCCGGCGCATATGTACAGCCAGGTGCGGACCATCGGGCGCAACAGCGGTGAAGGGCAATATTGTGAGCTGGATGTGGTGCCGGGTGAGCTGAACCGCTACACCCTGACCGGCTGTATGCGCCAGCGCGCGGAACCGCTGCCGCTGGCGTTTGCGGTACAGGATGGCGCGGCCTGGGCGGGAGAAATCCTCAAGGCGGAACTGCGCTCATCGGAGATAGATTACAGCGGCCATCTGGTGCGCCAGACGCAGGTGACGGAGCCAGGCACGGTGCTGGCCTCAACGCAATCCGCGCCGCTGCATACCCTGCTGCACACCATGCTGAAGAAGTCAGACAATATGATTGCCGATACGGTGTTTCGCACCATTGGCCATCACTACTTCAACGTACCGGGCACCTTCCGCGCCGGGCAGGACGCGGTGCGCCGTATCCTGAAAGCCAAAGCGAATATCGACATGGGTAACAGCATCCAGGTTGATGGCTCCGGTCTGTCGCGACACGACCTGATCTCACCGCAAACCATGATGCAGGTTTTGCAGTTCATTGCGAAAAATGACAGCTCGCTGGACTATATCTCGATGCTGCCGCTGGCCGGTTATGATGGCACGCTGCAATATCGTGGCGGGCTGCATGAGGCGGGGCTGGATGGCAAAGTCTCGGCGAAAACCGGTTCACTGCAAGGCGTCTATAACCTGGCGGGCTTTATCACCACCTCCAGCGGTGCCAGAGTCGCGTTTGTTCAGTTCCTCTCGGGCTATGCGGTGCCGCCGGAAGATCAGCGCACCCGCCGCATTCCGCTGGTGCGGTTTGAGAGCCGGCTCTACCGCGATATCAATCAGAACAACTGATCAGGCGGTATCAAAAAACGCAGCGGTTAACCTGACCGCTGCGTTTTTTATTTCTGAGCCATCAGAAACGGGTATTCACACTCATATAGTAAGTCCGGCCCGACTCGTTATAAGTATTCGCTCCTGCGCCGTAGAGATATGCGCCGGTGGTCGCATTGCCGGTGGTCTGCGCGTTGCCCTGACGGAAATGACGCTTATCAAACAGGTTGTCGATACCCAGCGTCACGCTGGCATATTTGCTGACCTCATAGGTGCCACTCATCCCCACCACCGAATAGGGACTGACCGGATCGGTGGCGCTGCCGGTTACCGGATTGCCTTTGTAGTCATACTTTTTCGGCAGCTGTTTGCCATACCAGGTGAATGTGGTTTGCAGCGAAAGATCAGGCATCGCCTGCCAGCTCAGCGTCGAGTTCAGCGTATAGGCCGGGATGATCGACAGCCGATCGCCGGTCTCTTTGTTCTTACTCTGTAGCATGTAGGTGAAGTTGTTATTCCAGGTCACGCGCCCGGAGATCGGCAGGTTGACCGTGCCTTCCAGCCCTTCCACCACCGCTTTCGGCACGTTTTCCCACTTGTAGATGTCGGTCTTGCCGTTAGAGGCAGTACCGGCTGGCAGCGTACCCGCCTCAATCTTGTTACGGTAGTCGTTGCGGAACCAGGTCAGCCCCGCCTGATACCCCTGCTGTTTCCACTCCAGGCCGATCTCTTTATTGACGCTGTTTTCCGCTTTGAGGTCGCGATTCCCCATCAGGTAGCAGGCCCCGACGCTGGCGGCGCAGCCCTGGCCATTGCTGTAGAGCAGATAGTTCGGGTTGGTCTGGTAGAGGCTCGGCGCTTTATAGGCACGGGCGATCCCCATTTTCAGGGTGAACGCATCGCCCAGCTGCTGGGACAGATTCAGCGACGGGCTCCAGTTATCACCAGCAATCGAGTGATGATCGAACCGCAGCCCCGGCGTCAGCATGGTGCTGTCGGTCAGTTCAAGATTGTCTTCGGCAAACAGTGAGAAGATCTCCGCCTGCGAATAAGGCGAACGCCCGGTGGTGGCGATGCCGGGAATCGATCCGTAGTTGGCCGCCTGGCTGGTCGATGAGGGGTCCTTCATCCGCTGCTGATTCCATTCGGTGCCAAAGGTGGCGGTCTGATTCACCAGCCACTCAAAAGGAAGCGCGATCTCGCTGTGCAGCAGCACGTCATCCAGCTGGATGGTGTTGAAATGGCTATTGGAGAAGATCCCTTCGGTGCCGCCCGCCAGCCCCTCATTCAGCCGCGAGTTGCGGGTGTTTTCATACTGAGCATAGCTGGTGGTGCTGATGCCGTTATCCCAGGCGCCGGTCCACTTCAGGGAGAAATTCTGGCGATAGAGCCGGTTAGTCTCGTTACCATACTGACTTTTTACCAGCGCGCTGGTGTTGGTGTTCTGGGTGTCACCGGCATAGAGGTTGCCCTGACGGCTGTAACCGGCCCCCAGCTCCAGCGCCTGCATCGGCGCAAACGCCCAGCGCAGCAGCGCGTGAACATCTTTATTCACCGAACCTTCCCGCCCCGCCGGATAGGAGCCGGCATAGCTGCCGGTGCGCTGCGCGGCATGGCCTTCGTTAATGTCGTAAGCGTCGGCCTGGGTTTTTGCCAGACCGCCGTAAAGCCGGAAGCTGACCTCCTCGCCCAGCGGTCCTTCCAGACTGAAGTTAGTGCGCCTCGACGCGCCTTCATCCTTGTGCTGCGGCAGGTTGTAATAGGCACTCCAGGAACCGTGCCACTGATTATCCAGCGCTTTTTTGGTGATGATGTTCACCACGCCGCCCGCCGCGCCGTTGCCGTAACGGGCCGCGGCCGGACCGCGGATTACCTCGATATGGTCAATCATCTCTGGCGGCACCCAGCTGCTGTCACCGCGGGTGTCGCGCTCGCCACGCCAGCCAAGCCGCACGGCGTTGCGGCTGGTGACCGGCAGGCCATCGATCAGAATCAGGGTGTTTTCCGGGCCCATGCCGCGAATGTCGATCTGACGATTATTACCGCGCTGGCCGCTGGTGGAGTTACCGGTCAGGTTAACGCCAGGCATGGTA
This sequence comes from Pantoea sp. C2G6, assembly GCF_051336815.1. NCBI lineage: Bacteria > Pseudomonadati > Pseudomonadota > Gammaproteobacteria > Enterobacterales > Erwiniaceae > Pantoea > Pantoea sp. C2G6. The sequence goes on along the minus strand of NZ_JBGMNJ010000008.1, from coordinate 73,716 downwards.
CGGATGATTTCAGCGACATCGCGCGCCGGGGGATGTTTTTTGATCTCCTCCGCGGTAATGGTCGATACGCCGGGAGCCTGAAGCGTCTGCTCGGCCGCCGTCACCAGCAGGGTGCTCTCGTGTGGAGTTTCTGAAGCAGTGCTGTCCGGGCTGGCTGCGCCTGTGCCGGAAGAGAGGAGAGAGGTGGTGAAACCAGATGCAATCATAATGGCTAACGAAAGCCGGGATAACTTTGTCATTTTTCTGTTCCTGGATAACCCGCGGAGATGCCACTGCCAGCGCGCCGGTGAAAAGGTCATAACCTTGCCTGCCACGCATTCCGCCTCTCTTCAGGCCCGCTTCAGCTGTGCTTTGCCCCTGCTGAAAGCGGGTGCGGCAGAGTGAATGCGTGCGCTCCCTGTTGAGCGGAAACAGATTATTGCAAATGCAAATAATTATCAATACTATTGCTTATAGCATTTATAACCCTACTCAGGGGCAATTGAACGATGGCGTACAGGACGTGGTTAAACCCATTCACCGGCAGTGAGGCCTGGTGGCAACAGCAGCAGCAACGGGGGCTTCCCCTGATTGAACCCGCCGCAAACGGCCGCTGTCAGGTCACCTTTTTCTGGCGCGATCCACAGGGAGACGCGCGGCGCTCAGAGACCCGGCGCGTCTGGATCAACATCACTGGCGTAACCGATCATCATCATTGCGCCGCGCCCGTTTCGTTAACACCGCTTGCCGGTACCGATCTCTGGTGGTGGCAGACCACCCTGCCCGCCGACTGGCGCGGCAGCTACTGCCTGATACCCGACCGTCAGGCGGAAACCTTTACCGGCCCGGCGGATATGCAGGCGCTGCGGCAGTGGTGGCGTCAGAAATTTCCGCAGGCGCAAAGTGACCCGCTTAATCCGCTGCGCAGCTGGTCAGGCGGACGCGGGATGCCGATCTCTCCGCTGCATCTGCCGGACGCGCCCGACCAGTCGGTATGGCGCGCGGTTGATCGGGGTGATGCCGCCGGTATCCCGCTGCAATCGCAGCGGTGGCGCAGCGAACGGCTGGGCAATCAGCGTCAGATCTGGATCCACACCACCGGTGCCGCCGATGCCGCTCCTCGCCCGCTGGCACTGCTGCTGGATGGTCAGTTCTGGGCGCACAGCATGCCGGTCGCCGGTCCATTGCAGCAGCTCACCGACGCCGGCGAACTGCCGCCCGCGGTCTACGTGATGATCGACGTTATCGATCGCGAACAGCGGTCGCGGGAGCTGACCTGTGATCCCGACTTCTGGCTGGCGGTTCAGCAGGAACTGCTGCCGCTGATTCAGCAGTGGGCACCGTTCCAGGCCGGGGACAACACGCTGGTGGTCGGGCAGAGTTTCGGCGGCCTTGCTGCCGCTTACGCCACCCTGCGCTGGCCGCAAACCTTTGGCGGGGCGGTCTCTCTCTCTGGCTCGTTCTGGTGGCCCGCGCGTGGCGAGCAGGGCGGCTGGCTGTCGCAGCAGCTACAGCAGGGTCTGCTTCAGGCTCCCCCGCGCCGCTTTTACCTGGAGGCGGGACGCCGCGAGCGGCTGATCCTGGCGGCGAACCAGCAGTTTCAGCGTGACCTGACGGCGGCCGGGCATCAGGTCAGCTACCACCCGATTGAAGGCGGTCACGATGCGCTGTGCTGGCGCGGAGGCGTGCTGGCCGGGCTGAAAGCCCTGTGGCCACAGCGGTAACGCGCTGACGCCCCGCCTTTTAGCCATCGCTGACCGCCACAGCAATCGACAGAAGCGCGACGTGAGCTCGCCCGGATATTGCGGACAGGAGACCGACATGCAGCAACTCAACCCTTTCGACGATCCACAGCAGGATTGTCACGTACTGATAAACGACCACCAGCAGTACAGCCTGTGGCCCGCCTTTGCGGCGATTCCGGCCGGATGGCGACCGGTATTTGGTCCGCAGCCGCAGGGCCGCTGCCTGAGCTGGCTGAACGAACAGTGGCACGATATTCGCCCGGTGATCGGTGACGCCAGCCGGAGTGACCATGTCTGAGATCAGCCAGCACCCACAGCAAACGTTGCCGCTGGTGGCGGCTCAACCCGGGATCTGGATGGCGGATCAGCTCTCACCCCATGCCAATGCCTACGCAGTGGCGCATTTTGTCGAGCTGCGCGGTGAACTGAACAGCGCACTGCTGGTCAGCGCGATCCTCGAGGGTATGCAGGAGGCGGATACGCTGAAGATGGCGTTTGGCGAGCGGGAGGGCGAACCTGTCCAGTGGCCAGCCGACGCCTCTTTTCGCCCGCCTGAGGTGATCGATCTGCGTGACGCGGCCGATCCTGACGCGGCGGCGCGCGCCCTGATGCAGCGGGACCTCGCTGGCGATCTGCGGGTGCTGAGCGGAGCCGCGCTCTGCCATCACAGCCTGCTACGGCTGGGAGAGGCGCACTGGTACTGGTATCAGCGTTACCATCATCTGGTGGTCGATGGTTTCAGCTTTGCCGCCCTGACCCGCCGGATCGCCACGATCTACAACGCCCGGCTTCGCGGCGACACGCCGGAACCGACGCCGTTTGTGCCGTTCAGCGAGGTCGTGGCGGAGTATCAGCGTTACCAGCACTCCGCTGGCTGGCAGCGCGATCGGCAGTTCTGGCGGGAGAGCGTGGCGCAGCTGCCCGCGCCCGCCTCGCTCTCCCCTCAGCCGCTGGCTGGTGAAAGCGCCACGATCGATCTGCTGCGCCATCGGGTGACGGTGGATCGCCGCGCTTTTCAGGCGCTGCTGAGTTCAACCCGACAGCAGGATCTCAGCGCGGCGGACTGCGCTCTGGCGCTGGTGGCGTTGTGGCTGGCGCGTCTCAGCGGGCAAAACGATTTTGCCGCCGGTTTCATCTTTATGCGTCGCATCGGCTCCGCCGCGCTCTGCGCCACCGGGCCGGTGATCAACGTGCTGCCGCTGGCGGTACGTTACGATCCGGCAGAGTCGCTGGCTGCCCTGGCGGCGCGGCTGGCGGCTGAAATTAAAAAGATGCGGCGTCATCAGCGCTATGACGCGGAGCAGGTGCTGCGCGACGCAGGTCGCTCTGGCAGCGGCGATCCGCTCTATGGGCCGGTGATTAACCTCAAGATGTTTGACTATTCGCTCGATTTCACCGGTCTGGAGGCGACCACGCATCCGCTGGCGACCGGTCCGGTGCGCGATCTGGAGATCGCCCTCTACCTTAGCGAACAGGGCGATCTGACGCTGGAGCTACTGGCCCATGCCGGGCGCTACAGTGAAGAGAGTCTGACGCAGCACACCCGCCGTTTCGACCTGCTGCTGTCACAGCTGGCCGCCCGGCCTGAGTGCGCCTGTGGCGAACTGAATATGCTGTTGCCGCAGGAGCAGCAGCAGCTGGCGGCGATCAATCAGACTGACAGAGCCTTACCGCCCGAGACCCTGAGCAGCCTGCTGCTCCGCCAGGCGCAGCGGACCCCGCTGGCCCCGGCGCTGGCCGATGAGGCGCATCAGCTTAACTATCAGCAGATGCAGCAGCAGGTTAACGCGCTGGCCCGGCGCTTACTGGCGCAGGGGGTAAAACCTGGCGCTATCGTCGCCGTGGCCCTGCCGCGCTCCATTTTCTTATCGCTGGCGCTACAGGCGATTGTCAGCGTCGGTGCGACTTATCTGCCGCTCGATACCGGCTATCCCGACGGGCGTTTGCAGATGATGCTGGACGATGCCGCACCGAAAACCGTGATCACCTCTCGTGCGCTGGCTGATCGGCTCGCCGCCCTCTCTCCGGTCGCGCCGCTGTTTTACGATGCGCTGCTGCCACCGGTCGCTACCGCCCCGCCGCAGGTCGCGCGCCCGCAGGATGGCGCTTACCTTATCTATACCTCCGGCTCAACCGGACGGCCAAAAGGGGTGCTGGTCAGCCATCAGGCGATCGTCAATCGCCTGCTATGGATGCAGCATTGCTACCCGCTCAGCGGCGAGGATGTGGTGTTGCAGAAAACCCCGGCCAGTTTTGATGTCTCGGTGTGGGAGTTCTTCTGGCCGCTGATCACCGGTGCACGGCTGGTGATGGCCCCACCGGATGCCCATCGCGATCCAGAGGCGCTGCAACAGCTGTTTGCCCGCTATCGCGTCACCACCAGCCACTTTGTTCCCTCGATGCTGGCGGCCTTTGTCGCCTCGCTACAGGATGCCGACGCGCTGGCGCGTTGTGCCTCGCTGCGCCAGCTCTTCTGTAGCGGCGAGGCGCTGCCGACCGGGCTGGCACGCCAGTGGCAGGCGCTGACCGGGGTGGCGCTGCATAATCTCTACGGCCCGACGGAAGCGGCGGTTGATGTCAGCTATTACCCCGCCTGCGGCGCTGAGCTGGCGGCGGTCGATGGGGCCAGCGTGCCGATTGGCTTGCCGGTGTGGAACACCGGCTTACGGATTCTGGATGCCAGGCTGCAACCGGTGCCGCCTGGCGTCGCGGGCGATCTCTGGCTGACCGGGGTGCAGCTGGCGCACGGCTATCTCGATCGTCCCGACCTCACCGCCAGCCGTTTTGTCGCTGACCCGGCGGGTCACGGCAGCCGGATGTACCGCACCGGCGATGTGGCGCGCTGGCTGCCGGATGGCGCGGTGGAGTATCTCGGCCGCAGTGACGATCAGCTCAAAATCCGCGGACAGCGTATCGAGCTGAATGAGATCGACCATGCGCTGGCCGCGCTGCCGGGCATTGAGCAGGCGGTGACGCACGCGCTGCTGCTGAGCGAAAGCCATGACAATCAGCAGGGGGATGCCCGCCAGCTGGTCGGCTACGTGGTGGCGGCGCAGCCGGTGGAGGCGGAGGCGATACGCCAGGCGCTGGCCGCGCAGTTACCGCCCCACATGGTGCCGGTGGCGATCGTGCAGCTGGCGGCGTTGCCGCTCAGCAGCAACGGCAAACTGGATCGTAAAGCGCTGCCGCGGCCACAGGCCCAGACCACGATGAGCGGTCGCGCCCCGCATCCCGGCCTGGAAACCACCCTGGCCCAGGCGTTCGCCGTGCTGCTGGAACGTGAATCGGTCAGCGCTCAGGATGATTTCTTCGCGCTGGGCGGTCACTCGCTGCTGGCGATGCGGCTGGCGGCGCAGCTGCGCCGTACGCTTAACCAGCCAGTCTCCGTCGGCCAGATTATGGTCGCCGCCACGGTTGAAAAGCTGGCGCGGCTGCTCAGCGCTGAGTCGGCTGACAGCCTCTGTGCTGGCTTCGAAGCGGTGCTCCCGCTGCGGCGCAGCAGCGGCCCGACGCTGTTCTGCTTCCATCCGGCGTCAGGTTTTGCCTGGCAGTTCAGCGTGTTGCAGCGTTATCTGGAGAGTCACTGGTCGCTGCTCGGCATTCAGTCGCCCGATCCCGCTGGCCCGCTGAATCAGGCGCAGCATCTGGACGACGTCTGCGAGGCGCATCTGGCGACGGTACGCCAGCAGCAGCCACACGGACCTTACTATTTCCTCGGCTATTCGCTGGGTGGCACGCTGGCTCAGGGCATCGCCGCCCGGCTGGAAGCGGAAGGTGAGACCGTCGCCTTTCTCGGGCTGCTGGATACCTGGCCGCCGGAAAGCCAGAACTGGCAACAGTGCGGCGAACAGCGGGTCGATCCGGCGGTGCTGGAAGAGGTCAATCGTGAGCGCGAGCAGTTTATCGCGGCGCAGCGACAGCAGGCGGGTGACGGCATGGAGGCGCTGTTCAGCACCATCGAGGCGAACTATGCCAGCTCGGTACGGCTGCTGGCGACGGCACGCAGTGCGCGTTTTAACGGGCACGCCACGCTGTTTCTGGCGGAGCAGACCCGGCAGCCGGGTCAGGATGCCCGTCGCGCCTGGGCACCCTATCTCGGGAAACTGACCATCTGGCCGCTGGACTGCGCCCACGTCGAAATTATCTCACCGCGGATGTTCGAACAGATTGGGCCACGGCTGCGGCAACTGCTGGCGGCGTGTTAACCGGCCAGCCGCTTGGCTGACCGGTTCCCGCCGCGCTCAACGGAGAGGCGGGATCAGCCGGTCGCCCGGCCCAGCGGCACAATCATCGGCGTTCCCGCCACCGGATCGTTAATAATCATGCAGCGCAGGCCGTAGAGGGTGCTGATCAGTTCCGGCGTCACAATCTCCGCCGGTTTCCCCTCAGCGATGATTTTTCCGTCGCGCATCGCGATCAGATGGCTGGCATAGCGGCACGCCTGATTGAGATCGTGCAACACCACCACCAGCGTGTGGCCGTGCTGCTGATTGAGATCCTGCATTAACTCCAGCAGCTCGATCTGATGGGCGATATCCAGCCAGGTGGTGGGTTCATCCAGCAGCAGCAGCGGCGTCTGCTGCGCCAGCACCATGGCGATCCAGACCCGCTGGCGCTGGCCGCCGGAGAGCGTATCCACCGGCTGCTCCGCCAGTTCCGCCACGCCGGTTGCCCGCATCGCCTGCTGCACCGCCGCCTCATCCTCCTGTCGCCAGCGCCCCAACAGCGACTGGTGCGGATAACGTCCCCGTGCCACCAGCTCGCGGACGCTGATGCCCGCTGGCGCATTCGGGCTTTGCGGCAGCAGTCCGAGCCGGCGCGCCACCTCTTTGGTGGAGTAGCGGGCAATAGCCTGTCCATCCAGCATCACCTCGCCCTGTAACGGCGCGACCAGCCGGCTTAAGGTGCGCAGCAGCGTCGATTTGCCACAGGCGTTCGGCCCGATAATCACCGTCAGCTCACCCTCGGGGATAGCCACCGAGAGATCCCGCGCCACAATCTTTTTGTCATAACCGAGCGTCAGCGCCGCGCCCTGCAACCTTGTCTTTACCTTCACTGGCGTCGCGCCTCCCGAATCAACAGAGCCATCAGATAGATCCCACCCAGGCTGACCGTGATCACCCCCACCGGCAGCTGATAAGGCAGGAAGAGGTGCTGGGCGGCGTAGTCGGCGGCGCTTAACAGTAGCGCGCCACTCAGGGCAGACAGCGGCAGCGCGCCGTTAATCCCGCCACAGAGCCGCCGGGCTATCTGCGGCGCCAGCAGCGCAATAAAGGAGATGGGGCCCGCCAGCGCCGTCGAGGCGGCGGTGAGGATCACCCCGGTCAGCATCAGCAGGATGCGGCTGCGTTCGACCGGCACGCCCAGCGCACAGGCGGTATCATCCCCCATCTCCAGCAGGCGCATACGCCGGGCCAGCAGGGCTGTCGCCAGCAGCGCCAGCAGCAGTACCGTCGTCACCGGCACGGTTTTAGCCCAGCTGATGCCATTGAGCGAGCCCGCGCTCCACAGCCCGGCGCTCAGTGCCGCCTCCAGCGAGGCGCTGATAATCAGCCAGCTGTTCAGCGCCATCAGCAGGGCGCGCACGCTGATGCCGACAATGATCAGGCGGAAGGTCTCCACCCCATTGCGCCAGCTAAACAGCCAGACCACGCCCGCCGTGGCTATCCCTCCCAGCAGCGCCGCCAGCGTCATTCCCTCCATCGTCTGCTGAAACAGCACCAGCGCCACCAGTACGCCGCTGTAAGCGCCGGTATTGAAGCCGAGAATATCGGGGCTGCCCAGCGGGTTGCGCAGCAGCGACTGAAAAATTGCTCCGCTGAGGCCCAGCGCCGCGCCAATCAGCAGCGCCATCAGCACGCGCGGCAGCCGCCACTCCAGCACCACCAGCTGAACAGGACGCGCCGCCTCGCCGTTGACGATCTGCCATAGCTGACCGGCAGAGACCGGTAATCTGCCCTGCGTGATGCCGAGAAACGCCACCAGCAGACAGGCAGCCAGCAGCAGCAGCGCGTTGATCCTCAGCCGCCTCATCGCTGCCCTCTCCCGGCGTTGCGGCGCACCAGCACAATCAGCATCGGCGCACCGAGAATGGCGGTGACAATTGACACCCGCAGTTCGCCTGGCACCAGCAGTCGTCCCAGAATATCCGCCGCCAGCAGCAGGCACGGCGTCAGCAGAATGGTCCCCGGCAGCAGCCAGCGATGGTCGTTGCCCATCAGCCAGCGCGCCAGATGCGGGGTCATTAAGCCGACAAACGCGATTGGGCCGACGGCGGCGGTCGCTGCCCCGCTCAGCAGCGCAATCGCCAGCAGTCCCACCAGTTGGGTACGGATCACGCGGGTGCCGAGCGCGGTCGCCATCTCACCGCCCATGCTCAGGCTGTTGAGCGAACGCGCCAGCAGCAGGGCCAGCAGGCTGCCGATCGCCACCGCGGGCCAGGTGGCGCGCAGCAGAGCCAGACTGCGAATATCCAGTGAGCCGCTGTGCCAGAAACGCAGGTGGTCGTAAATGTCAGGATTCAGCAGCGATAAGCCGGAGGTCAGCCCCTCCAGCACCGCGCCCAGCGCCACGCCCGCCAGCGTCAGCCGCACCGGACTGACCCGGCCACCGCCCAGCGCGCCGGTCAGCGCCACCAGCAGTGACGCCAGCAGCGCGCCGCTAAAGGCAAAGCCGAGCCAGTCGGCCGGTGAATCAGCCCCCGCCAGGGCGATCCCCAGCACCACCGCAAACCCCGCCCCGGCGTTAACGCCAAGCAGACCCGGATCGGCCAGCGGATTGCGCGTCAGACTCTGCATCAGCGCGCCCGCCACGCCCAGACCGATGCCCGCCAGCAGCCCGGCCAGGGTTCGCGGCAGCCGGGCGTCACGCACGATGACGCAATCGGCGCTGGCGCAGCTGGTCAGCAGAGCACGGCTGACCTCATGCAAGGGGATGGCTTTAGCGCCAAACATCAGGCTGAGCGCCAGCAGCAGCAACAGCAGCATCCCTGAAGCGGCTATCACACGGAGTTGAGGCATAACGTTTAAACCTTCAGCGATTGGCATCACTCGTCATTGAGATCGTGAGAGCTGTTATGGGTTATCTTCACGCGCAAATGCGCCGGATGGTTTAACAAACAGCGCCTCCAGTCGCGTCAGCAGGTTGCTGGCGCTGTAGTAGTCGAGCCGGAAGCTATCCAGCCCCAGCGCATAAACCGCCCGATCGCGCACCGCCGGAGTCTGTGCCAGGAAAGGATTGTTCATCACCCGGCTGGCCGTCTGCGGGTCAGCGGCAAACAGCAGGTAACTCTGACCATTCAGCCCGGCCGCCAGATTTTCGCCGGAGAGCTGAATAATATCCTTACGCGCGCCCATGCTGTGGCCGCGCTGGAGCGTGGCTGGCGGCGTCGCCAGGGTGAAGCCCAGCTGTTGCAGTAACTGTCCCTGCGCCGATGCCGCCGTCCAGAGGTTGACCGCCCGGCCATCGCCGTTCCAGACCAGCGCCGACACCGGCTGCGCTGGCCGCGTCATGCTGGCCTTTAACGCCCTGGCCCGCGCCGCAAATTCCGCGATTCGTGCAGCGGCCTCAGCTTCGCGCCCGGTCGCCTCGCCCAGCAGCGTGACCAGTTGCTGCCAGCTTTTATCGTCGTAGTTGACCACCAGCACCGGCGCAATGGCGGCGAGCTGATCAACCAGTTTTATCGCCGAATCGTTACCGGTGGCGCTGACCACAATCAGGTCCGGCGCTTCGGCCGCGATCGCTTCCGCATCGGGTTCACCGATATAGAGACGCTTCACCGCGCGCTGTTTCGCCACCGCGCCCCACTGCCGGAAGAATCCGGTTTCATCGGCCAGCCGGCTGCCTGGCGCGGTGGCACCACTGGCCACCACCGGCGCGTCAATCGCCAGCAGCGAACCGGTGAGGGTCACGCTGGTCGAGACGATACGTGCCGGTGCCTGTTTCAGCGTCACGTTGCCGCTGGCGCTGGCTACCGTACGCGGCCAGCCACTCTCCGCCCTGATGGAAAAGCAGAGCAGGCTGAGAAAAAACAGCGTTATCGCCGACGTTACACCACTTTTAGTCATCACTTTTCGTCCCTTTCCCCCGGATAGCCAGAGCGGCTATTTGTGCGGATTTAACCGCGAAAGCCCGCCGTATCTCCGCCTGATTATTGACAGCTGCGGCTAATCGACGTAGGTTACATCACAATAATACAAATGATAATCATTATTAGTTACCTTATCATTTATAGGCGGAATTATGGTGGAATCACAGACGTTTGAACACCCCCAGCTGCACGATTTTTCGGCGCTGTGTCGCGGTTTTCTGTTTACCTCGCCCTGGCAAAGCCTCACCACTCAGGGCTGCTTTACCACGCTCAACGCGCCGGTTATTGAAGGCGATCGGCTGACGGGCGACTTTCAGCAGCAGCTGCGGCACCACTTTGCCTGTGCCAGAAAACAGGGCATTGCGAAGCCGCTGCTGGTGGGCGCGATCCCCTTTGATGTGACTCAGCCTGCGGCGCTGTTTATCCCTGAGTCCTGTCAGACCTTTAATCGTAGCGATCTGAACCGCCGCGCCTTCAGGGATGAGGCCGCTCTGCCCCGGATACGCCGCCGCGCGGCCATCCCGGATCATGCCATCTTCACCGCGATGGTTAGCCAGGCGGTCGCCGCCACCCGGCGCGGCGAGCTGGATAAAGTGGTGCTGTCGCGCCTGCTGGATATTGTGGCTGAAGAGCCGGTTGATACCGTCGCGCTGATGGCGCGCGTCGTGGCACAGAATCCCGACAGCTATCACTTTCACCTGCCGCTGCCCGACGGCGGCGTGCTGGTCGGTGCCAGCCCTGAGCTGATGATCCGCAAGCAGGGCACGCACTTTTGCTCCTGTCCGCTGGCAGGCTCTGCGCCGCGCCAGCGCGATGCGCAGCGCGACCAGGACGCAGGCCGCAGCCTGATGGACTCCGCTAAAGATCGCCATGAACATAAGCTGGTGACGGATGCGATGCGCACCCGGCTACAGCCGCGTAGCCGGTTACTCGCCGTGCCCGAGGTGCCGTCGCTGCTGACCACCGCCACACTCTGGCACCTCGCCACAGAGATTCGCGGAGAAGTGGCGGATGCGCATGAAAATGCGCTGTCGCTCGCCTGCCTGCTGCATCCGACCCCGGCACTCAGCGGCTTCCCGCATCACGCAGCCTGGCCGCTGATTCAGCAGCTTGAGCCGTTTGAGCGTCAGCTGTTTGGCGGCATCGTCGGCTGGTGTGATGACCAGGGTAATGGCGAATGGGTGGTGACTATCCGCTGCGGCACGGTGCATGGGACGCGGGTGCGGCTGTTTGCCGGTGCCGGGATCGTCGCCGGTTCCCAGCCGGAACCGGAGTGGCGGGAAACCGGCGTCAAACTCGACACCATGCTGCGCGCTTTTGGACTGCAATAAAGGAACCTGTATGACCCTCTGCTACAGCCGCTGGCCCGCCGATCTGGCCGCGCGCTACCGTGAAAAAGGCTACTGGCTGGATCGGCCAATGAGCGAGATCCCCGACCGTCACACGCAGCGTGACAGCGTGGCGGTGATCGATGGCGAGCGGCAGTTCAGCTATCGCCAGCTGGCCCGATTAAGTGACAACCTGGCGGCGGCGTTGCGGCGTCGCGGTCTTAAACCGGGTGATACCGCGCTGGTGCAGCTCGGCAACGTGGCGGAGTTTTACCTGACGCTGTTTGCGCTGTTTAAGATTGGCGTCGCGCCGGTCAACGCGCTGTTCAGCCATCAGCGTACCGAACTGACCGCTTACGCCAGCCAGATTGCCCCCCGCCTGCTGATTGCCGATCGCCACCATCCGCTGTTCGCCGATGACGCCTTTATTACGCAGCTCCGCCGCGATCACGCCTCACTGCGCCAGGTGCTGCTGCTTAATGAAAGCCAGACAGAAAACAGCCTCGCCGCCCTGCTGGCTGAACCGGCTGACCACTTTATGGCAACCCCTGTCGCAGCGGATGAGGTGGCCTTTTTCCAGCTGTCGGGCGGCACCACCGGCACGCCCAAACTGATCCCGCGGACCCATAACGACTACTACTACAGCATCCGCGAAAGTGACGTTATCTGCGGCGTCACCGCTGAAACCCGTTACCTGATCGCCCTGCCCGCCGCGCACAACTTTCCGCTGAGCTCACCGGGCGCGCTGGGGGTCTTTTACGCTGGCGGACAGGTGATTCTGGCGGCCGACCCCAGCGCTACCCGCTGCTTCCCGCTGATTGAGCAGTATCAGATCACCGATACCGGCCTGGTGCCGCCCGCCGTCACCCTGTGGCTACAGGCGATTCAGGAGGCGGGCAGCAACGCCCCGCTGCGCTCACTGCAACGGATGCAGGTCGGCGGCGCGAAGCTCGGCGAAGCGCTGGCCGCGCGTATTCAGAACGAGATTGGCTGTCGCCTGCAACAGGTGTTTGGTATGGCGGAGGGCCTGGTCAACTACACCCGGCTGGATGACGATGAACAGACCATTCTCACCACCCAGGGACGCCCAATCTCCCCGGATGATGAGGTCTGGGTGGCCGATGAACAGGGCAATCCGCTGCCGCCCGGCGCCACCGGTCGCCTGATGACGCGCGGCCCCTATACCTTTCGCGGTTACTACCAGAGCCCGGAACATAGCGCTGCCAGCTTTGATGAGCAGGGCTTTTACTGCTCCGGCGATCTGATTGCGATCACCCCGCAGGGCAACATCATTGTGCAGGGCCGGGAGAAAGATCAGATCAACCGGGGCGGTGAAAAGATCGCCGCCGAAGAGATCGAAAACCTGCTGCAACGCCATCCCGCGGTGATCCAGGCCGCGCTGGTGCCGATGAGCGACGCGCTGATGGGAGAGAAGAGCTGTGCGTTTATCGTTGCGCGCCAGCCCGTTAAACCAGCGGCGCTGCGTCGCCACCTGCGTGAACTTGGCGTAGCGGAATTCAAGCTGCCCGACCGTATTACCTGCGTGGATCTTCTGCCGCTGACCCCGGTTGGCAAGGTAGATAAAAAACGTCTGCGCCAGCAACTTACCGATCAACATACTCAGGCCTGATCTGTTCGGAGATTTTCTATGGCTATTCCACAACTGACCGCCTACCCGCTGCCCACCGCCGCCGAGTTACCGACTAACAAGGTGAAATGGAAGCTGGAGCCGGGCCGCGCCGCGCTGCTGATCCACGATATGCAGCGCTACTTCCTTCATTTCTGGGGCGATAACAGCCCGCTGGTTGAACAACTGGTGGAAAATATTGTCCGCCTGCGTCGCTACTGCAAAGCACAGGGGATTCCGGTGTTCTACACCGCCCAGCCCAATGCGCAGAGCGATGAAGATCGGGCGCTGCTCAACGATATGTGGGGGCCAGGCCTGAACAAGCATCCCGATCAACAGCAGATCGTCGATGCGCTGGCTCCCGATGAGGAGGATCAGCTGCTGACTAAATGGCGCTACAGCGCGTTCCACCGCTCGCCACTGGAGGCGATCCTGCATGAGATGGGCCGCGACCAGCTGATTATCACCGGGGTCTATGCGCATATCGGTTGCCTGACCACCGCCACCGACGCCTTTATGCGTAATATCCAGCCGTTTATGGTGGCCGACGCGCTGGCTGACTTCAGCCGCGAGGAGCATATGATGGCGCTGACCTACACGGCGGGCCGCAGCGGCAAAGTGGTGATGAGTAGCGACCTGATGCCGGTACCGCTCAGCAAGGCGGATCTGCGTGCGCTGATCCTGCCGCTGCTGGAAGATGATGAGGTGCCGGAAGACAGTGAGAATCTGCTCGACTACGGACTGGACTCGGTGCGTGTGATGGCGCTGGCAGCGCGCTGGCGTCAGGTACATAGTGACATCGACTTTATCAGCCTGGCGAAAAATCCGAGCATTGATGGCTGGTGGACGTTACTGGCCAGGGAGTCGGTGAAATGAGCCACGCTTTTGACTTCAGCGGCCAGGTGATCTGGGTGACCGGTGCCGGTCAGGGTATCGGCTATCATACTGCGCTGGCGTTTCATCAGGCTGGCGGTCAGGTTGAAGCCTTTGATCAACAGTTTCAGGGTGATGACTACCCGTTCCGCTGCCACATACTGGATGTGGCTGATCCGGCGCAGGTCCGCACGGTCTGCCAGCGCGTGCTGGCGGCGCAACCCCGCCTTGATGTGCTGGTGAACGCGGCCGGTATTTTACGGCTGGGTGCCACCGATGCGCTGTCGTTCGCTGACTGGCAGGCGTGCCTTAACGTCAACGCGGGCGGCGCGTTCAACCTTTTCCAGCAGACACTGCCGGTTTTCCGTCAGCAGCGGGCGGGCGCTATCGTCACCATCGCGTCAAATGCCGCCCATGTGCCGCGTAGTGGCATGTCCGCTTATGGTGCCTCAAAAGCAGCGCTGCGCAGCCTCTGTCTCACCGTGGGGCTGGAGATGGCCCCCTATGGCGTGCGCTGTAATATCGTTTCGCCGGGCTCTACCGACACGCCGATGCAGCGCAGTCTGTGGACCGCGCCCGCCGGTGAGCAACAGACGATCGCCGGTTTCCCGGATCAGTTCAAGCTGGGTATCCCGCTGGGTAAGATCGCCCAGCCGCAGGAGATTGCGGCCAGCGTACTGTTTCTCGCCTCGGATCTCGCCAGCCATCTGGTGATGCAGGATATGGTGGTCGACGGCGGCGCAACGCTGGGAGCCTGATAGTTATAGCGGCGTGTCGGGCAGCAGCCCTCTACAGCATCGGGATAACGCAGTCAGAGAGAATCAGAACGGTGGGAAAAACGATGGGATGCCAGAGCGTGGCGGTCAGGCGTTAACCGCAGAAGGATGCGCCCCTTTCAGGGCGAAAAGGGCGCATCGCGCATCAGCCCGCGGGGAGCTGAGCGCGTAGTCGCGGATTAACGCTGGTAGATAATTTCGACGCCTTCGTCGTCCTCATCATCCCAGTCGTCATCCCACTCTTCATCTTCCACTTCCACCGCGTTTTCAAGGGCTTGCTTGTGGTAATCATCCCACATGAACTCCACTTTTTCCGGCTGCTTCTCTTCAAGCTCCGCTTCTTTCGGGTTGGCGTTGATGAAACTCATCACGTCCCAGCAGAGTTCGTTGACGCCGGTGCGGCTTGCGGCCGAGATCAGGTAGTACTTCCCTTCCCAGCCCAGCGCGTCAGCTACCGCTTTAGCGCGTGACTGCGCCTCTTCTTCGCTGATCAGATCAACCTTGTTGAATACCAGCCAGCGTGGCTTGCTGAACAGCTTGTCGCTGTACTTTTCCAGCTCAGCCAGGATGATGCGGGCGTTTTCAACCGGATCGCTCTCATCAATCGGCGCGATGTCAATCAGGTGCAGCAGTACGCGGCAACGCTCAAGGTGCTTCAGGAAGCGAATACCGAGACCCGCGCCATCCGCTGCGCCTTCAATCAGGCCAGGAATGTCGGCCACCACAAAGCTCTGCTCGCTGTCCATACGGACCACGCCCAGGCTTGGCACCAGCGTCGTGAACGGATAGTCCGCGACCTTTGGCTTGGCGGCTGAAACGGCACGAATAAAGGTCGATTTACCAGCATTGGGTAAGCCCAGCATGCCGACGTCCGCCAGCAGCATCAGCTCCAGTTGCAGATCGCGCTTTTCACCTGGGGTACCCATGGTTTTCTGGCGCGGGCTGCGGTTGACCGACGATTTAAAACGGGTGTTACCCAGGCCATGCCAGCCGCCTTTGCCGACCATCAGTTTCTGGCCGTGGCGCGTCATGTCGCCTAATGTCTCACCGGTTCCCTGATCGATCACCCGGGTGCCGACCGGCACTTTAATCTCAATATCTTTACCGCGCTTACCGGTACAGTCGCGGCTCTGGCCGTTCTGCCCGCGCTCAGCACGGAACGATTTTTCGAAACGATAATCGATCAGGGTGTTGAGGTTTTCGTCAGCGACCAGATAAACGTCGCCGCCATCACCACCATCACCCCCGTCAGGGCCGCCTCTCGGGATATATTTTTCGCGGCGGAAGCTGACGCAACCATTACCGCCATCACCGGCGACGACCAGAATTGTCGCTTCATCAACAAACTTCATTTTTACTCTCCGTCACACAATCGTTCGCAGCACTCTGCAAACGGGTCCGCCAGGGTCTTCTGCGCTGACCAGCGGCGGATAAATCAGGATTGGCTTTCGCCAGTGCGTACATAAAGTGTACAGCAATCTTTTGTGATGCGTCGCTTTTACCGCGACCGAGCGCAGAATGTAAAAAGCCCCGCAGGAGCTGCGGGGCCTTTAATTCGTGCGTTCAGACGTTAAACGTCTGCGTCACGACAACCTTACTCAGCAACGATGCTGATGTATTTACGGTTGTTCGGACCTTTAACTTCGAATTTTACTTTGCCGTCTGTGGTAGCAAACAGGGTGTGGTCACGACCACAACCTACGTTGTTACCCGCGTGGAATTTGGTGCCACGCTGACGAACGATGATGCTACCTGCCAGAACAGATTCACCACCAAAACGCTTAACACCCAGACGTTTTGCATTGGAGTCACGACCATTTCGAGTCGAACCACCAGCCTTTTTATGTGCCATTTGTCAGATCTCCTCTTACGCCGTGATACCAGTGATTTTCACATCAGTGAACCACTGGCGATGGCCTGCCTGCTTACGGTAGTGTTTACGACGACGAAACTTAACGATCTTAATTTTCTCGCCACGACCATGAGCAACAACTTCTGCCTTGATCATACCGCCTGAAACCAGTGGCGCGCCGATTTTCACGTCTTCGCCATTAGCAATCATCAGAACCTGGTCAAACTCAATGGTTTCACCGGTTGCGATGTCCAGCTTTTCCAGGCGAACGGTCTGACCTTCGCTTACTCGGTGTTGTTTACCACCACTTTGGAAAACCGCGTACATATAAAACTCCGCTTCTGCGCTTGCCTTTTAGTTCATCAGGCGGCGCGCTAAATATTCACAATAGGGCGCGAATTCTACGCAAAACTCCAGAAGAAGACAAGAGCACTTTGCACACTCTTGCAGAAAAAAAACACAGGCTGAACGCAACCGTTTCTCAACCAGAAAATTCAAGTACAATCAGTAACAGATTACCTGAACGCTGGCTGGGTAAAAGCACTTACCATGGCAGAGATAACGAGTCATAGCTGAAAAGACGAATGAACTTAGAACAGATTAATGAATTAACCGCACAGGATATGGCTGCCGTTAACCAGACCATCCTCGACCAGCTGGATTCGGATGTCTCGCTCATCAACCAGTTGGGCTACTACATCATCAGTGGCGGGGGCAAGCGTATCCGTCCCATGATCGCCGTGCTATCCGCGCGGGCCATGGGTTACAAGGGCGACCTGCACGTCACCAATGCGGCGCTGATCGAATTTATCCACACCGCCACGCTGCTGCATGACGATGTGGTGGATGAATCCGATATGCGTCGTGGCAAAGCGACCGCGAACGCGGCGTTTGGCAATGCGGCGAGCGTGCTGGTCGGTGACTTTATTTACACCCGCGCCTTCCAGATGATGACCAGCATGGGGTCGCTGCGTATCCTGGCGCTGATGTCGGAAGCGGTAAACGTCATCGCGGAGGGCGAAGTTCTGCAACTGATGAACGTCAACGACCCGGACATCACCGAAGAGAGCTACATGCGCGTGATTTACAGCAAGACAGCGCGCCTGTTTGAAGCCGCTTCGCAGGCCTCGGCGATCCTGGCGGAAGCGACCCCGGAAGAGGAAAAAGCGTTGCAGGATTATGGACGCTATCTGGGAACCGCTTTCCAGTTAATTGACGATCTGCTGGACTACAGTGCCGATGGCGAAACGCTCGGCAAAAATACCGGCGACGATCTGAGCGAAGGCAAGCCGACGCTGCCGTTGTTACATGCGATGCAACATGGTACCCCTGAGCAGGCGAAGATGATCCGTGAAGCGATCGAACAGGGTAACGGACGCCATCTGTTGCAGCCGGTGCTGGAAGCGATGCACCAGTGCGGTTCGCTGGAGTGGACGCGCAGACGGGCGGAACAGGAGGCGGATAAAGCGATTGAGGCTTTGCAAATCCTGCCGGAATCGCCGTGGCGCAGCGCGCTGGAGTCGCTGGCCCATATGTCCGTTCAGCGCGATTTCTGATCCCCGACGGAGCCGCCCAGGCTCCGTTTTTATGATCCTGCTCTCCCCTCCTGATTCGCTCTCATCACTGTTGCAGCGCTTTTGCGTCACATCCCACAGACCCGGTGTGAGATCCAAATATTACTGGAAATTAGTGGAAACTATTTGCTATAAAAAAAGCCATCTTTCCAGATAAGCGTAAAAAGGAAAGTCAACGTCCGCTGGACGACGCAATGACAAGGAAAAGGAGAACAGGTTATGCAAAAAAGGATGGAGGACTGGCATCCCGCTGACATTATCGCCGCGCTGCACAAGCGCGGTATGACGCTGGCGGCGCTGTCACGTGCGGCAGGGTTGAGTTCATCGACGCTGGCTAATGCCCTGACGCGGCCGTGGCCCAAGGGGGAGTGGCTGATCGCTGAGGCGATCAACGTTCATCCTTCTGAGATCTGGCCCAGCCGCTATTACGATCCCGAAACCCACTGTCTGCTCGATCGCAAAAAACGCATCCGATCGCCGGGCGATCAACCCGACAACAGCTGAGATCGTCAGCGCCCTTGCGGCGAAAAAAAACCAGCCCGCACGGGCTGGTTCTTTATGCAGCCAGCGGCGGGATTACTCCTCGCTGACCCGCTCAATGTTGGCACCCATCGCTTTCAGCTTATCTTCGATGTGCTCATAGCCACGATCGATGTGATAAATGCGATCGACAAAGGTGGTGCCTTCAGCAATACAGCCCGCCAGTACCAGACTGGCAGAGGCGCGAAGATCGGTCGCCATTACCTGCGCACCTGACAGCGTGGCTACGCCGTGACAGATTGCCGTGTTGCTCTCGATCTCCGCATGCGCACCCATACGGATCAGTTCCGGGATATGCATAAAACGGTTTTCGAAGATGGTTTCGGTAATCAGGCCCGTGCCCTCCGCCACCAGGTTTAGCAGCGTGAACTGCGCCTGCATATCGGTCGGGAAGCCGGGATGCGGAGCGGTGCGCACGTTAACCGCTTTAGGGCGCTTGCCATGCATATCGAGGCTGATCCAGTCTTCACCGGTTTCGATGTCGGCACCCGCATCACGCAGTTTGGCCAGCACCGCATCCAGCGTATCAGGCTGGGTTTTGTGACAGATCACTTTGCCGCCCGAAATGGCCGCCGCCACCAGGAAGGTGCCGGTTTCAATCCGGTCTGGCAGTACGCGGTAAACCCCGCCACCCAGACGCTCTACGCCTTCGATGGTGATTTTATCGCTGCCGGCGCCGGTGATTTTCGCCCCCAGGGTGTTCAGGAAGTTGGCGGTGTCGACAATTTCCGGCTCCCGCGCCGCATTCTCAATCACGGTCGTGCCGGTCGCCAGCGTCGCCGCGCTCATGATGGTCACGGTCGCGCCTACGCTGACTTTGTCCATCACGATCAGTGCGCCTTTGAGACGGCCGTTGACAGAGGCTTTAACATAGCCCTCCTCCAGCTTGATCTCTGCACCCAGCTGTTCAAGGCCGGTAATGTGCAGGTCAACCGGGCGTGCGCCGATGGCGCAGCCGCCTGGCAGGGAAACCTGGCCCTGACCGAAACGCGCCACCAGCGGGCCTAATGCCCAGATGGAGGCACGCATGGTTTTCACCAGATCGTATGGCGCACAGAATACATCCACCGCACTGGCATCAACATGTACAGAGCCGTTGCGCTCCACTTTCACACCCAGCTGGCTCAGCAGCTTCATGGTGGTATCAATGTCACGCAGCTTCGGCACATTCTGAAGCTCTACCGGCTCTTCAGCCAGCAGGGCAGCAAACAGAATAGGCAGCGCGGCGTTTTTCGCCCCGGAAATGGTTACTTCACCACTTAAACGGGTGGGGCCTTGCACACGAAATTTGTCCATTAACACGGCTCTCAATTAACTAGCTAAAGGTCGGACTCGCCCACGGCGAGTTCACCACGCAGAGGGATCAGAAACCGTTGAGTTTACGGTCACGTGCCCATTCAGCGGGGGTGTAGGTTTTGATGGAGACGGCATGAATGCGGTTATCGGCGATATATTCCATCAGCGGCGCATAGACAGCCTGCTGTTTTTTCACGCGGCTCAGTTCACCAAACAGTTCGCCAACGGCGATGACCTGAAAATGGCTGCCATCATTGCTCATCACATGCACTTCGTCTAAAGGCAGCGCTGCCATCAGCACGGCCTGAATTTCACTGTTTTCCATTGCTCTTAACTTCGCTTGATAATAATAAGGGTGACATAGTAGAGGAAAGCGGCTGACTCTTAAATATGCAAAAGCCCCTGTGTAAAACAGGGGCTTAGCTTAACAACAGGAAATCAGACGCTTTTATCCGCAGAAACAATAATCTGTTGCAGATTGTAAAGCGTAATCAGCGAATGCAGTTTATCGCTGATGCCGGTAAAGCGTGGCGTGATGCCCTGCGCCCGTGCGATTTCACGCAGATGGACCAGCAGGGCAAGACCGGAAGAGTCAACCCGCTCCAGCGCGGCGACGTCGATGGTATCCACATCTTTGATCAGCGTTTCACGCTGCTGCCACAGGCTCAGCAGGGTGTCGCGGTCAAGTTCGCCTTTCAGTGAGAGCGTGCCGGCATCCCGATCCCAGCGTAACGATTCCTGCATTATTGTTGTTTATCCAGCGTAATCGGCTGCGCCGCCGAGCGTTTCAGCTGTGCGGTCAGGCCATCGATGCCTTTGGTACGTAACAGGTCGCTCCACTCATTCTGTTTGGTGGTGATCATGCTCACGCCTTCAGCGATCATGTCATACGCCTGCCAGTTGCCGCTCTGGCTGTTCTTGCGCCACTGGAAATCGAGACGAACCGGCGGGCGGCCATTGGGATCGATAATGGTGACGCGAATCGCGACGATGTTAGCATCGCCCAGCGGCTGCTCAGGCTGAATCTGGTAGCTCTGGCCGTTATAGAGCGCCAGGGCCTGACCATAAGCCTGCGCCAGGTAGTCGCCAAAGGCGCTGAAATAGGCTTCGCGCTGCGCCGGGGTCGCGTCACGGTAGTAGCGACCCAGTACTAACGCGCCCGCATATTTGATCTGCACATAGGGCAACAGCTCCTGGCGTACAATCTCGCGCAGGTAGTTGGGATTCTGCCGGATTTTCGGCTGTTCATTTTTCAGGCGGGTAAAGGTCTTCTGCGCCGCCTCATTCATCAGTTTGTAAGGATTGCTCTGGTCAGCTGCCGCGGCCGTCAGGGGCACAGCGATCGCCAGCATGGCAATCATCATTAAACGTTTAAACATGGTATACCCTCTTTTTTAAGGTTGAGCCGGTACCGCAGGCGCACCACTCTGGCCTTCCTGCGCATCCTTGTTGTCACTGTTCTGCTTGTTGTCGCCGCTCTTATAGAGGAACTGACCAATCAGATCTTCCAGCACCATCGCTGATTTGGTATCGCGCAGCGTATCGCCATCTTTCAGCATCGCCGAGCCCAGTTCAGGATCGTCAAAACCTAAATTCAGCGCCAGGAATTGCTCACCCAGCAGCCCCTGAGTGCGAACCGCCAGCGAACTGGTATCGGAAATTTTATTCGCATACTGATCGCTGATCTCCATTGTGACCCGCGGCAGCAGCGTTTTCGGCTCCAGCTCAATCTCCGTTACCCGGCCAATCACCACCCCGCCAATCTTGACCGGTGAGCTGGCTTTCAGGCCGCCGATGTTGTCAAAGGTGGCGTAGAGCTTCCACGTCGGCTCCGTGCCCATCGACTTTAAATCGGCGACGCGCAGCGCGAGAAACAGCGCGGCAATCAACGCCATAATCATGAAAATGCCAACCCAGATTTCGCTTTTTTTGCTTTGCATTGCATCAATTCCCAAACATCAGTGCTGTCAGCACAAAATCTAACCCGAGTACCGCCAGAGAAGCGTGCACTACGGTTCGCGTTGTCGCGCGACTGATCCCTTCCGAAGTGGGAATCGCGTCATAGCCGTTAAAGAGCGCAATCCAGGTTACCGTGACGGCAAACACCGCGCTCTTGATAATGCAGTTCACCACGTCGCTGCGAAAATCCACGGCGTTCTGCATGGTGGACCAGAAGAAACCGGGATCGATCCCCTTCCAGCTCACCCCAACCAGCGCGCCACCAGCGATGCCGACCGCGGTAAAGATCAGCGCCAGCAGTGGCATGCTGATGAAGCCCGCCCAGAAACGCGGCGAGACCACGCGGCGCAGCGGGTCAACCGCCATCATCTCCATGCTGGAGAGCTGTTCCGTGGCTTTCATCAGGCCAATCTCCGCCGTCAGCGCCGATCCCGCACGCCCGGCAAACAGCAGC
Organism: Pantoea sp. C2G6; assembly: GCF_051336815.1. NCBI lineage: Bacteria > Pseudomonadati > Pseudomonadota > Gammaproteobacteria > Enterobacterales > Erwiniaceae > Pantoea > Pantoea sp. C2G6. Next base: position 51,624 of record NZ_JBGMNJ010000008.1, on the reverse strand, counting down.
GCGGTCACCACCGGCCCCAGTTCACGCAGTAGCGACAGCGCCACCAGCATGCCGAGGCTGGTCTCTGCGCCATAGGTGGTCAGCACCAGATAGCCCTGCAAACCCAGCACCATGCCGATGAACAGACCGGAAACCACAATAATGAGGAGCGACAGCACGCCAACGCTATAGAGCTGTTTAATCAGCAGCGGCCAGTGTCTGCGAAACGCGGGTTTGCCAACCAGCGCATGAAACAGCATTAATCCTGCGCGGCCAAAGCTGGCGCACGTTTCAATTCCCTGACGACCTAGTGACGCCAGCGCCTTCAACACCATCTGCTTAGTTACTCCCTGAGCCGGTTAAATCCGCGAGATAGTCGCCGGCAGGAAAACGGAAGGGAACCGGACCATCCGCTTCGCCATCAATAAACTGACGGACGCGGGGATCGTTGTTTTCGCGCAGTTCCGGCGTGGTGCCGTGCGCGATAATTTTTTGTCCGGCCACGATATAGGCGTAGTCCGCAATACTCAGCACTTCCGGGACGTCGTGCGACACCACAATACAGGTCAGGCCCAGTGCATGGTTGAGTTCATCGATTAATTTTACCAGCACGCCCATGGTGATGGGATCCTGTCCGACAAAAGGTTCGTCAAACATGATCAGTTCTGGTTCAAGCGCAATCGCACGCGCCAGCGCCACACGCCGTGCCATCCCACCCGACAGCTCAGCCGGTTTCAGCTGAGCGGCGCCACGCAGGCCGACCGCCTCCAGCTTCATCAGAACCGTGCTATGCAACAGGGGTGGCGGCAGACGAGTGTGTTCACGCAGCGGCCAGGCGACGTTTTCATAGACCGTTAAATCGGTAAACAGTGCGCCTGACTGGAACAGCATGCTCATCTTTTTACGCGCTTCATACAATTTAGCGCGCGACAATGAGGGAATATTTTCACCCCGGAAAAAGATTTCGCCGCTGGTCGGCTGGAGTTGTCCGCCAATCAGGCGTAGCAGCGTGGTTTTCCCGATCCCCGACGGTCCCATTATCGCCGTCACTTTGCCTTTTGGCACAGTCAGCGAAATGTCGTCGAAGATTTTGCGATCTCCGCGCGAAAAACTCACGCCCCGAACCTCAACCAGATTCGTTTGCTGCTGGATCATTATTACCTCGTGCCAGGATCGGGCGTAAACATGGGGTTCAGATGTTAGCCTGTTCAGGCGTGATTCTCGATAGCTTTACAGAAACTTACCGCTAAGATTTGGCGAAAATGGTCATTAAATTTACTTTTGCCGTCCAGACGGTCAAAATCAGCGCCTGTCTCGCCAAACAGAACCTGAAACCGGTCAGCTATATAGATGCCGGACAGGGTTTTTATGCAAGGATTTTTCATGTTCGTAGCTTCTGCACTGTTGATTATCGGTTTGCTTTTGCTGGCTTATGGAGCCGATCGTCTGGTGTTTAGCGCCTCAATACTCTGCCGATCGCTGGGCATTCCGCCGCTGATCATTGGCATGACCGTTGTCAGCATCGGCACCTCGCTGCCCGAGATGATCCTCTCCTTCTCCGCCGCGCAGCATGGCCAGATGGATCTTGCTGTCGGCACCGCGCTGGGCTCGAATATTACCAACATTTTACTGATCCTGGGGGCGGCTGCATTAATGCATCCCCTGAGCGTTCATTCGAATCTGATCCGCCGCGAACTGCCGCTGATGTTGCTGGTGACGCTGCTCAGCGGTTTTATGCTGTTTGATAATCAGCTTAGTCGACTGGATGGGATCGGGCTGATCGTTATCGCCGCGATTTATCTGCTGGTGGTGATCCGCATTGCGCGCCAGGCAGAACGGGACAACAACGATACGCTGACCCGCGAGCAGCTGGCGGAGCTGCCGCGTGATGAGAGCGGCAATACGGTGGCCTTTCTCTGGCTGGCGGTTGCCCTGATTATTCTGCCGATGTCGACACGGATGGTGATCGACAATGCCACGGTGTTTGCCGACTACTTCGGCGTCAGCGAACTGGTGATGGGGCTGACGCTGATTGCGGTGGGCACCAGCCTGCCCGAGCTGGCGACGGTGATCGCTGGCGCGCTGAAAGGCGAAGATGATATTGCGATCGGCAACCTGATCGGCGCCAACATTTATAATATTGCCATCGTGCTGGGCCTGCCGGCGCTGATCCATCCCGGCCATATCGATTATCATGCCTTCGCCCGTGATTACTGGGTGATGCTGGGCGTCAGCGTACTGTTCGCCCTGCTCTGCCTGTTACGCCGCCGCCGCGTGGGTCGTACGGCGGGCACCCTTTTACTCTGTGGTTTCTTCGTCTGGGTGACGCTGCTGTGGATGCAGCCGGCATTCATGGACGGCTAACAAGGACTGATTCACTATGTCATATCAGCAACCAACAGCATTTGATTTCCAGCAGGCGGGCAAAACGGTTCTGCGCATTGAGCGTGAAGGGCTGGAACAGCTCGATCAATATATCAATGACGATTTCGCCCGCGCCTGCGCCCTGATCTACGCCTGTCAGGGTAAAGTGGTAGTGATGGGGATGGGCAAGTCGGGTCACATCGGTAAAAAAATGGCGGCCACCTTTGCCAGTACCGGTACGCCCGCGTTTTTTGTCCATCCGGCCGAAGCCAGCCATGGCGATCTCGGCATGGTAGGGAAAAATGATGTGGTCATCGCCATCTCCAACAGCGGTGAGTCAAATGAGATCCTCGCGCTGATTCCGGTGTTAAAACGTCAGCACATTGCGCTGATCTGCATCACCGGACGGCCTGACAGCGCCATGGGCCGGGTAGCCGACGTGCATCTCTGTGTTCATGTGCCGCAGGAGGCGTGCCCGCTGGGTCTGGCTCCGACCACCAGCACCACCGCGACGCTGGTGATGGGCGATGCGCTGGCGGTTTCCCTGCTGGAAGCGCGCGGATTCACGGCGGAGGACTTTGCGCTCTCCCACCCCGGCGGCGCGCTGGGCCGCAAGCTGCTGCTGCACGTGGCTGACATCATGCACAGTGGCGATGAACTGCCGCACGTCACGCGCGACGCCTCACTCCGCGACGCGCTGCTGGAGATCACCCGGAAAAACCTGGGGCTGACGGTGATTGTCGACGATCTGATGAAGATCGAAGGTATCTTTACCGATGGGGACCTGCGCCGCATCTTTGATATGGGCATCGACTTTCAGCGCGCCACCATCGGCGAGGTGATGACGCCAGGCGGCATCCGCGTGCGGCCAAATATGCTGGCGGTTGAAGCCCTGAATCTGATGCAGACCAAAAACATTACCTCGATTCTGGTGGCCGATGACGACCACCTGCTCGGTGTGGTACATATGCATGACATGCTGCGCGCTGGCGTAGTCTGAACAGGAAGAGAAAATGCAACAGGCAACCTGCCCGATTGAAACCTGCTATGGCCCGGTCAGCGCCGAGGTCATGACGCGCGCCAGCCAGATCCGCCTGCTGATTTGCGACGTCGACGGCGTCATGTCCGACGGGGTGATCTACATGGGCAACAATGGCGAAGAGCTGAAGGCGTTCAACGTGCGTGACGGCTATGGCATCCGCTGCCTGCTGACCTCAGAGGTGGAAGTGGCTATTATTACCGGCCGCAATGCCCGTCTGATGGAAGATCGCTGCAAAACGCTCGGCATCCGTCATCTTTATCAGGGACAATCGGATAAGCTTTTGGCCTATCGCGAACTTCTGGATAAACTGTCTCTTTCCGACGAGCAGGTCGCCTATATTGGTGATGACCTGATCGACTGGCCGGTCATGGCAAAAGTGGGATTAAGCGTAGCAGTGGCGGATGCACATCCGGTGCTGCTGCCGCGCGCGCACTATGTCACGCGCATCGCCGGTGGACGCGGTGCGGTACGTGAAGTATGCGACCTGATCTTAATGGCGCAGAACAAATTTGAGGATGCCAAAGGGCAATCAGTATGAGTAAAAGCAGGCGTTGGATAACGCTGATTCTGACCTTGATTGCACTGGTTTTGATCGGCTGGAATCTTACCAACCAGGATGACGATGACTCGCAGGCCGGCAGCAACACGCAGGCACCGACCTATACCAGTGCCGATTCACACACGGTGGTGTACAACCCGCAGGGTGCGCTGTCATACAAACTGGTCTCTGACAAAGTGACCTATTTCTCCGATGACGAGCTGAGCTGGTTTGAAAATCCGGTCATGACCACTTTTGATGAGAACAAGGTGCCGACCTGGACGCTACGCGCGGACAAAGCAAAGCTCACCAAAGATCGTATGCTCTATCTGTATGGGCATGTGGAACTGAACACGCTGACGCAGGACTCTCAGCTTGAGCGGATCAAAACGGATAACGCGCAGATCAATCTTGTCACTCAGGACGTCGCCTCTGACGACCAGGTGACGTTGTATGGCCGCAGTTTTAACTCCACCGGCATGAAAATGCGCGGCAATTTACGGACAAAAAACGCCGAGTTAATCGAAAAGGTCAAAACCTCTTATGAAATTCAAAATGAACAAAAATAGCCTGAAGTTTTTGCTGACCAGCCTGCTGCTGGCCACCAGCGTTCCGGCGCTGGCCCTGACCGGTGACTCGGACAAACCCGTAAATATCGACTCGCAGAACCAGGCGCTGGATTTACAGGGCAACGTGGCGACCTTTACCGGCAATGTCATCGTGACCCAGGGCTCGATCAAAATCACGGCGGATAAAGTGGTGGTGACTCGTCCGGGCGGCGACAGCAAAAAAACCATCGTCGATGCCTATGGTAATCCCGCCACCTTCTATCAGATGCAGGACAGCGGCAAACCGGTGCAGGGCCATGCGTCAAAACTGCACTATGAACTGGCCAACGATTTTGTTGAACTGACCGGCAACGCCTTTATTGAGCAGCAGGACAGCAATATCAAAGGCGATCGCATTACCTATCTGGTGAAAGAGCAGAAGATGCAGGCTTTCAGCCAGGGCCAGAACAAGCGTGTCACCACCGTGCTGGTGCCGTCGCAACTTCAGGATAAAGGTTCGTCCACCAGCGGAAAGAAGAGTAACTGATAGCTATGGCTACATTAATCGCAGAAAACCTGGCGAAGGCCTATAAAGGCCGTCGCGTGGTAGAAGATGTCAGTCTCCAGGTTAAATCCGGCGAGATTGTCGGCCTGCTGGGGCCAAACGGTGCCGGTAAAACCACTACGTTTTACATGGTGGTGGGCATTGTGCCGCGCGACGCGGGCCGGATTATCATTGATGATGAAGACATCAGTATCCTGCCGCTGCATGCGCGTGCGCGTCGCGGCATTGGCTATCTGCCGCAGGAGGCGTCGATTTTCCGTCGCCTGAGCGTCTACGATAACCTGATGGCGGTATTGCAGATCCGTGACGACCTCACCGAAGAGCAGCGTCAGGATCGTGCCAGAGAGCTGATGGAGGAGTTTCACATCGAGCACCTGCGCGACAGCATGGGCCAGGCCCTCTCTGGCGGTGAGCGCCGCCGTGTTGAGATTGCGCGCGCGCTGGCCGCCAATCCTAAATTTATTCTGCTGGATGAGCCCTTCGCCGGTGTCGACCCGATCTCGGTTATCGACATCAAGAAGATCATCGAGCACCTGCGTGACAGCGGTCTTGGGGTGTTAATCACCGATCACAACGTGCGTGAAACCTTAGCGGTGTGTGAACGCGCCTATATCGTCAGTCAGGGTCACCTGATTGCCCATGGCACACCCAATGAAATTCTTGCGGATGAGCAGGTTAAACGGGTTTATTTGGGTGAAGAGTTCAGACTCTGATAAGGTAGCGCTAATACCGATGTTTACCTGGGAACTACCATCCTGTCTATGAAGCAAGGTTTACAACTCAGGTTCAGCCAACAGCTGGCAATGACACCGCAGTTGCAGCAGGCGATTCGTCTGCTGCAACTCTCTACGCTTGAATTGCAGCAAGAGCTACAGCTTGCACTGGAAAGTAATCCGCTGCTTGAGCAGACCGATCTGCATGATGAGATCGATTCACGGGAGTCGCCGGAAGCTGAGGCGCTGGATACCCGCGAAGCGCTTGAGCAGAAAGAGATGCCCGACGAATTGCCGCTGGACGCCACCTGGGATGAGATTTACACCGCGGGCACGCCTTCCGGCACCGGCACCGATTATCAGGATGATGAGTTACCGGTTTATCAGGGCGAAACCACCCAGTCATTGCAGGACTATCTGATGTGGCAGGTGGGACTGACACCCTTTAGCGACACCGATCGCGCCATTGCCACCTCAATCGTCGATGCGATCGACGATACCGGGTATCTCACCGTTTCGCTTGATGAGATCCTCGACAGTATCGGCGACGACGAGCTGGAAGTGGATGAAGTTGAAGCGGTGCTGAAGCGCATCCAGCGGTTTGATCCGATTGGGGTGGGTGCCCGCGATCTGCGTGACTGTCTGCTGGTTCAGCTGTCGCAATATGCCCCGGAAACGCCGATGCTGGCGGAAGCGCGCTTAATTGTCAGCGAGCATCTCGACCTGCTGGCGAACCACGATTTCCGCAGTCTGATGCGGGTGACGCGCCTTAAAGAAGAGGTGCTGAAAGAGGCGATGCTGCTGATTCAGTCGCTGGACCCGCGTCCTGGTCAGTCGATCAACACCGGCGAACCGGAATATGTGATCCCCGATGTGCTGGTGCGTAAAGTTGGCAGCCGCTGGACGGTGGAACTCAACGCCGACAGTCTGCCACGCCTGAAGATCAACCAGCACTATGCGGCGATGAGCGGCGCGACACGCAACGACAGCGACAGTCAGTTTATTCGCAGCAATTTGCAGGAGGCGCGCTGGCTGATCAAAAGTCTGGAGAGCCGCAACGATACGCTGCTGAAGGTGACACGCTGTATCGTTGAGCAGCAGCAGGCCTTTTTCGAGCAGGGCGAAGAGTTTATGCGGCCGATGGTGCTGGCGGATATTGCTCAGGCGGTTGAGATGCATGAGTCGACCATCTCCCGCGTCACCACGCAGAAATATCTGCACAGCCCGCGTGGCATCTTTGAACTGAAATATTTTTTCTCCAGTCACGTCAATACGGAAGGCGGCGGTGAAGCCTCCTCTACCGCGATTCGTGCCCTGGTGAAGAAATTAATATCGGCGGAAAATCCAGCCAAACCCTTGAGCGACAGTAAACTGACCTCCATGTTATCTGATCAGGGGATCATGGTGGCCCGTCGTACCGTCGCCAAATACCGCGAGTCTTTATCCATCCCGCCATCGAACCAGCGTAAACAGCTGGTTTGACAGAAATGAGAAGGAAGACCTATGCAGCTGAACCTCACCGGGCAAAATGTTGAAATCACCGCACCTCTGCGCGATTTCGTCAGCGGTAAATTTGCCAAACTGGAACACTATTTTGAACATATCAATCAGGTCTATATTGTCCTGAAGGTCGAGAAGGTCACGCAGGTGGCCGATGCGACGCTGCACATCAACGGCGGCGAGCTGCACGCCACGTCGGAAGCGGAAGATATGTATGCGGCAATTGATGGGCTGATCGATAAGCTCTCCCGTCAGCTGACCAAACACAAAGATAAACTGAAAAAACACTAACCTTCACGCAGCTACGCGCGCCTGGCGCGCGCAGAGCCGACAGGATGGGGCGGATGATCCGCCCCGTTTTGTCATCTGAGCAAGCGTCGCCTCTCCTGAGCATCAGGCGGCGCTGGCGGTGAATGGCCCGGTGAACTCGCAAGTGAAACGAAAATGAACAACGATCTCACACTGGAATTGAGCACAGTGCTTTCGCCTGACTGCACCCGCAGCGGCGTCCACTGCCAGAGCAAAAAACGCGCGCTGGAAATCATCAGCGAACTGGCCGCGAAGCAGCTCAACCTGCCGCACCAGACGCTTTTCGAAGCGATCCTGACCCGTGAGCGCATGGGCAGTACCGGCATTGGCAGCGGGATCGCCATCCCGCACGGCAAACTGGAAGAGGATACGCTGCGCGCTGTGGGGGTGTTTATCAGCCTGGAGCAGCCGATTGCCTTTGATGCCGTCGATAATCAGCCGGTCGATCTGCTGTTTGCTTTACTGGTGCCGGCTGACCAGTGCAAAACTCACCTGCATACCCTTTCACTGGTGGCGAAACGGCTGGCGGATAAAACGGTCTGCCGTCGTCTGCGTGCGGCGCAGAGCAGTGAAGAGCTTTATGCCATTATTACAGAAGAGCAGTCAGAGCAGTAACACGTCTTTACCGGCCGGGTGTCGGTTTTAAAACGGGAGAAGAGGTCATGGTGCTGATGATCGTTAGCGGTCGTTCAGGCTCGGGAAAGTCAGTGGCGCTTCGCGCGCTGGAAGATATGGGATTCTACTGCGTCGATAACCTGCCGGTGGTGCTGTTGCCGGAGCTGGCGAATTCGCTGGCGGAGCGCAATATTTCGGCGGCCGTCAGTATCGACGTGCGTAATATGCCTGAATCCCCGGAAGTGTTTGAAACCGCGCTGAATAACCTGCCCGACTCATTTTCACCTCAGCTGCTGTTTCTCGACGCCGATCGCAACACGTTGATCCGCCGCTACAGCGATACACGCCGTCTGCACCCGCTTTCCAGTAAAAATTTATCGCTGGAGAGCGCCATTGATGAAGAGAGCGACCTGCTGGAACCGCTGCGTTCACGCGCCGATCTGATCATCGATACCTCGGAGATGTCGGTACATGAGCTGGCCGAAATGCTGCGGACCCGTCTGCTGGGCAAGCGTGAGCGTGAGCTGACCATGGTGTTTGAGTCGTTCGGCTTTAAGCACGGCATCCCTATCGACGCCGACTATGTGTTCGACGTGCGCTTTCTGCCTAACCCGCACTGGGACCCCAAGCTGCGTCCGATGACCGGCCTCGACCGCCCGGTGGCGGCGTTTCTGGACCGCCACACGGAAGTGCATAATTTTATCTACCAGACGCGCAGCTATCTTGAACTCTGGCTGCCGATGCTGGAAACCAATAACCGCAGCTATCTTACCGTGGCTATCGGCTGCACCGGCGGTAAACACCGCTCGGTCTATATCGCAGAACAGCTGGCGGATTACTTCCGCTCGCGCGGTAAGAATGTACAGTCCCGCCATCGTACGCTGGAAAAGCGCAAATCATGACCGTCAAACAAACCGTTGAAATCAAAAACAAGCTGGGCATGCATGCGCGGCCCGCGATGAAACTCTTTGAGCTGGTGCAGAGCTTTGATGCTGAAGTGCTGCTGCGTAACGAAGCCGGGACGGAAGCTGAGGCCAGCAGCGTGATTGCGCTGCTGATGCTCGATTCGGCGAAAGGCGGGCATATCGAAATCGAAGCCAGCGGACCAGAAGAGATCCCGGCGCTGGCTGCGGTAATTGAGCTATTCGAAGCGGGTTTCGATGAGGATTAACCGCTAATCCAGCCGGTTACGCTGTAAAAACCCCTCGCCGCCCAGCTGGCGCATCTGCCGCAGTATCCACTGCTGCCGCTGCCGGACATAACCAGATGGCGCGGCGGCGCGGTAGCGGATCGGATTAGGCAGCACCGCCGCCAGCAAAGCGGCGTCCGCCGCGGTCAGGCGGCTGGCTGGCTTGTGGAAGTAGCGCTGAGAAGCCGCTTCAACGCCAAAAACGCCGGGCCCGAATTCGGCAATATTGAGATAGACCGTTAGAATACGCCGCTTGCTCCAGACCGTCTCAAGTCCGACCGTCAGACCCGCTTCCAGTCCTTTACGCACCCAGCTGCGCCCATCCCAGAGAAACAGATTCTTTGCCGTTTGCTGTGACAGCGTCGACGCGCCGCGCATCCGGCTATCGCTGTTATCCAGTACAGATTCAATCGCCGCCACATCGAAGCCCCAGTGCGTCGGAAACTTTTGATCCTCGGAAGCGATCACCGCCAGCCCCATCCAGGGGGAAATCTCATCGTGCCCTACCCAATCCGAGTGCGCCACGTAGCTGAAGTCGCCGCGTAACCAGGCGCCGATCTGACGCTCAGCCATCACCGCCGAGAACGGCACCGGTAAAAACGAAAAGAGTAAAATCCCTGCCAGCCATACGCCCAGCCACGTCAGGACAATCCAGCCAGCGATACGTTTAAAACGCTTAACACGCTGCCCGACGCTTCCTTTATGCTTGCTCATCAAATCTTCCCACACTTGTTTCAGGCGTTAATCAATTAGTCGCGTAATTACCGCGAAAAAAATGCGCACACGGCTATTATCGGTGAAATCAGCCGCACTGTTTCCAGACTTCAGGCACTTATTTTGCATCAATATGCAGCAACAGATCGAATGACTTCAAGCACTTCCATAAAAAAGGAATCGGTTCCATTAGTTGTGGATTTTTGACACCTTTCCAGATAAAGCGCCAGTAATGGATAATGTGTCGCCATATCAATCATTCAAAAAACTTAACTGTCATATTTATTTGTACCTGAATATTCTCCGTTATTAATCAGAATTATCCAGGCGATGTATAAATTAGCAGCACTCATGCTATTTCAGAACCGGCTATCTGACCCGATTCAGACCCTCTTTATCCCGCCTGGCAGAATCCCTCCAGAGTGGAAGGCAGAGATTCTTTTTTACCATTCCGAAAGGTTTTGGATGATTCATGTCATTTCCGGTTCCGGGCGTGCAATATCAGGGTGTTAGCCGCATTACTCTCAGGGCCAGAAACGCGGCCTGGTTTGATCTTGTCGGGGATCAATTTCAGGGTGAACCGATGCCAAAAGCGCACAAAAAATGAGAGATTCGGTTAAAATAACGGCAATGCAGCGCGGAAAATGATTCCTTGCTTGACTGTGTTGGCAAATTAATGTTTTCTGTATTTAAACGCTGCTCCACATCACACATTTTAATGAATCTTGTCGCATGAGAAGATGAATTTGCTAAGGTGATGAAACAGAGCGTTATCCAATACCCGGTGGCTGCATTTATTACTCAAATCATAGCAGCCACCACGTTTTCCCTGGTGTTGGCGCAGTATTCGCGCACCCCGGCCTCGGCTGGGGTCATTTTTTTTCAGCGAGTCACTTTTCCTGCTTAGCTACCCAGTCGCGCAATACCTGCACATCATGTCGCCACTCCTGTTTCAGTTCGTCAATCCACTCGGTCACATTGTCCCACCATGCCGGTAATTCCGGGCTCTGGATCTGTTTAGCCAGCAGTTGCAGACGCTGTAAGCCGACGGAACCCGCCGCACCTTTGATTTTATGCCCCTCTTCCGCGATGCCTTTCTGATCGCGTGCCATCAGATTCGACTCCAGCACCGCAAGGTAGCCCGGCATCATCTTTTCAAACATCGTCAGGCTTTGGGTGATCAGGCCAGGGCCGACCAGCTCGATATACTGTTCCAGCATCGCGACATCCAGCAGGGTCGCGGTTTTATCCTCAGCGACCGCAGGCGTTTCCGCTGCCGACTCCGCCTGATGGTCCCAGTATTTTTTGATCATCGCCGTCAGCGCCGGTACGGCCAGCGGCTTGCTGAGCACATCATCCATCCCGGCGTCGAAATACTCTTTTTTGTCTTTGAGGACGTTGGCGGTCAGCGCCACCAGCGGAGGCAGGTCCGCTCCCTGATGCTGCTGGCGAATCGCCCGTGAGACATCCAGCCCGGTCATGTCAGGCAACTGAATGTCCAGCAGCACCAGATCAAACTCCAGCGGGTCAAACATCGCCAGCGCCTCGCTGCCGGTCATCGCGACTTCCACGCTGCAACCCAGCTTCTCCAGTACCGAGCGTGCGACAATCACATTCAGCTCAATGTCCTCAACCAGCAGCACATGAAGCGCAGGCAGTGGCAGGCTATCGTCCACCCCTTCATCTTCCACCTCTTCCGCAATGCGCGGCGCTTTGACCTCGACGGTAAAGCAGGAGCCCTGCCCTGGCGCGCTCTGGACGCGAATATCGCCGCCCATCGCCTGAGCCAGCCGGCGCGACACCGCCAGACCAATGCCGGTGCCGGTGGCCGGTTTACCGCCATGCTGATCTTTCACCTGATAGTACATGGCAAAAATCTTGTCCTGCTCCTCCTGACGGATCCCCATGCCGGAATCCTGCACTTCAAAGCGCAGCGTCTCGTCCTGCTCATACGCGACCCGCACCACGATCTCACCCTGCTGAGTGAACTTGACGGCATTGCCAATCAGGTTCCAGAGGATCTGCCGCAGACGGGTGCCGTCGGTGGAAATCATATGCGGCAGCGGCAGTTGCGGTGCCAGTACGAACTTCAGTCCTTTGGGCTGCGCCAGCAGACCGGAGAGGTTCTCTAAATCGGCGAGGAAACCGGTGAAGTCGAGCGGCTGATTATCGAGCTGGACTTTACGCCGCTCGATTTTGTCGACCTCAATCACATCATTGAAGATGTTGCCCAGCGTGATGGCGGAGACGTGGATGGTTTTGAGGTATTTCAGCTGCTCCTGATTCAGATCGGTGTCGAGCAGAATGCGGCTCAGGCCGACGATGCCGTTAAGCGGCGTACGCAGCTCGTGGCTGATCGTCGAGATAAAGGTGGTCTTTTCCCTGCTGGCGTTCTCTAACGCGTCCTGGTAGCGCTTACGCTCGGTTATATCGCGGCCAAAGCCCATCAGCCCGCTGCGCTTACCCACGCGGTCGTAATAGGGCACTTTGCGGATCTCAAAGCAGGCTTTGCGGCCATCGGGATATTGCAGCCACTGCTCGTAGGTCAGCGAAACGTTATGCCGGAACACTTTCTCGTCGGTTTCCAGTACCTTGGTCGCGGCTTCGTCGTCATAAATATCGCGTGGCGTCAGGCCAATCAGCTGTTTTTCGCTTTTGCCGGTCAGCAGCTCCATCGCACGGTTACAGCCGGAGAACTGCTTATCAATGTTGCGATAGAAGACCAGATCGGGCGAGGCATCGAGAAAGGAGCGCAGGAAAGAGGATTGCTGTTCCAGCTCAATCTGCGCCTGTTCGCGCCGCGTCACCTCTTCCCGCAGCTTATCCATCACCTGCTCGCGAGCCTGCTCCGCTTTTTTACGATCGCTGATCTCCTGATTCAGCTGCGTAATGGTCTCTTTCATCTGCTGGTTCAGCTCCAGATCGCGGGTACGCATCTCTTCCAGCTTATCCACCAGCCGGGCCAGTCGTTGCCTGGACTCCTCCAGCTGATCGACCACCACCGACAGGAAATAGACCGCCCAGGGCGTGATCAGCAGCCCGAAGAAGACCGAACGCACCATATCAATACTTTCGACATGGCCACGCAGCACCATGGTGACGGCCATCTGGACAATCATCGCCAGTACCACCAGCGCCGAGGCTAACAGCAGCGAGAAGCGCACCAGACCCAGCTTGACCATCAAATCAACGTAATACTGTGCCAGCAGACGAATTTGTTTCATAACAACTCCCTGGTAGAGAAACAGCCTCATCATAGCGCAGTTGGCCCGCTGGCGTCGTCGCAGGTCGAGCGGCAGAGGGTGATTCAGTGCGCGTTTATGGTGCATTCCGCTGCGCGTGCAGGCAGGGTCGGGGGAACGCGGTTAAAACCCTTGACTGATTGTGGCAAATGAATAATCTGTAATGCCGCCAGCAGAGCGGCAGACTCACTGCATGGCCTTTTTTCAATATCCTGGCAACGTCCGTTGGCGCAGGCCTCTCCTGTTATATGAATATCCATTCATCTTTAATGCTGTTTTAAGCATGCACCTCCTGATTAATTTTTCTTATAACCCTGTACAGTTTCATTCAAAAAGCCGGACATAAGAAAAACAGATACATGCTATGCATCAGGGGGGCTGAACAGCATTTAATGCTGTATAAGACCCTGTCACCAGCATGGTGCAGAGATCCGACGGCTGCACTACAGTGAGTCAGTTCACATTTATCGGCCGATCACCAGGGGGCAAAGGGAGACATTTTAAAGCCATAAAACTATTAAATTCAGAAAGTTAAGCAGACAAACAGCACAATAACCCCGCCAGAGCCCCCTATTTGACCTGATTACGCTTTCCCGATAAGTTGGAAATCCGCTGAATGCTTTCCTGACGGGGCTGTTTCTCGGCATATCTATGCAACAAGAAGACTCCCGCGTGGTTTAAGTCATCTCCCTGAAGAGACCGGAAATCAAAGAGCAGCTCAATTAAGGACGTTTGACCGATGTCTGGAGAGAAATGCTCAGGGCTATGACGCGCGCTTAACAGCGCATGGCGATGAAAACAGAGCTGCGCCCCGTTGCGCTCAGAATTTGAAACAGTGCAGGTAATGTCAAAGCAGTTTAAGGAGACCCTCAATGTCCACTAAAAAACCTCATTCCTATGGCTTGTACGACCCGACAGCAGGCAGTGACAGCTGTGGTGTAGGTTTCATTACGCGCAAGGACGGCGAGCAGACCCATGAGATCCTCCAGATGGCGCATAGCGCCCTCTGCACCGTGCCGCACCGTGGCGGTATGTCAGCGGAAGGCGTCGGCGATGGCGCCGGGGTCAACGTCGATCTCTCACTGCACTTTTTCCGCAAAATTACCGGCCAGCCACTGGAAGCGGGCCGTTTCGGCGTCGGTAACTTCTTTGTACCGAAAGATGCTGAACTGCGCGCGAACGCCGAACGCCTGGTGGATGAGACGCTCAGCAGCTTTGGTCTGCCGGTGATCATGAAGCGTGACATGCCGCTCGACAACAGCGTGACCCGCCCGGCCGCCATCCCGTTCCAGCTTCCGATTTTGCAGTGGATTTTCACTGCACCGCAGGACGTGGTCGATCAGAACGACTTCGAACAACGCATCTACCGCGCCCTGTTAACCATTGAAGCGCGGGCCTTTACCGAAAGCGAATTTGGCGGTCTCTATCCGCTGTCGCTCTCCTCGCGCACCCAGGTCTTTAAAGCGCGTCTGAATTCCAATGAAGTGATCCCTTACTTCAAAGATCTGACCGATCCCGATCATCAGGTGCGCGGGCTGTTTTTCCATACCCGTTTCTCCACCAATACCGATCCCCATACCACCATGGCGCAGCCGTTCCGCCTGATGGCGCATAACGGCGAGCTGAACACCGACCGTAAGAACCGCATCGCCGAGTCAGCGCTGGCGCTGGCGCGTGGCAAAAAAATCGTGCGGCCGAAAGGCCAGTCGGACAGCTCGCGGCTCGACCAGAGCATCCACAGCCGCCTGATGGAAGATAACCTCGACCTGATCACCGCCGTGGTCTCGATGATGCCGCCCGCCTGGGAAAACGACAGCGACCTGTCGCCGGAAGTGCGCGATATGCTGGAGTACTTCTCGCTGTATGAAGAGAAGAACGACGGCCCTGCGGCGTTGATTTTTGGTAATGGCGAAGTGATTGGCGCCCGTCTTGACCGCCTCGGCCTGCGTCCGCTGCGTTCTGTCGAAACCGCGGAGTATATCGGGGCGATGTCGGAAGCGGGTCAGATCGCCTTTCCGCCAGAAAGCGTGCTGCGTCGCGGCCGTATCGAAGCGGGCGGCATGCTCTATTTTGATCACCGCGAAAAGCGCAGCTATACCACGCTACAGGCGCTGGAAAAGCTGGCCGCTGAGAAGGACTATTCGGCGCTGCTGCGCGAAGCGCGGGTCGGCCTTGACGATCTGCCCGCGATCCCGGCAGAACAACAGGGTTCACCGCTGCGCTATCGTGGCGATCTGAAAACCTATCAGCGCTTTGTGGCCTACTACTACAACCAGGAAAGCTTCAAGTTCATGATGGACCCGATGCTGAACACCGGCGCAGAGAAGATCTCCGCAATGGGTTACGGCAACGCCATCAATGGTTTATCCGATCATGAAGGCGGCATGGCGCACTACTTCTCTCAGCGCTTTGCTCAGGTCACCAACCCGCCGCTGGACTCGATCCGCGAAGTGGATGGCATGACGCTGCGCGTGGCGCTCGGCGCGAAACCCCATCTCGGTCGCAGCAAAGGCCGCCAGATTGTGGTGCCGTCGCCGATCCTCAGCCACCTGGATATGTTGCGTCTGCGTGAGCAGACCGTCGCGCCTTACGCCCGCTTTGAGATGCTCTATGAGCCGGTGGTCGGCAAAGATCTGCTGAGCACCACCGCCAACGCCAACGCGCTGGAAAAAGCGATTGATGACCTGGCGCAGCAGGTGGTGGATTTCGCCCGCAGCCAGGGCGGTATCGCGGTCCTGACCGATCGCCACATCTCCTCGAAACAGGCGGCGATCCCGATGCTGCTGGTGGTCTCCGCCATCAACCAGCGTCTGGTGCAGGAAGGTTTGCGTCTTGACGTGTCGCTGGTGGTGGAGAGCGGCCAGAGTATCTCTTCGCACCACATTGCCGCCACCCTCGGCTTTGGCGCATCGGCGATCTACCCGCTGGGCGTACAGATGCGTGCCGAGGAGAAATTTGGCGAAGGCGAAGAGGGCAACAAAGCCTTTAAGCGCTACGCTAAAGCCGCTGAAAAAGCGCTGATGAAAACCATGGGCAAAGTGGGTCTCTGTACCGTGGAAAGCTACAGCTGCGGCGAGTTCTTTGAGCCTAACTTCCTCAACACTGACGATCCGGTGCTGAAAAAGTATTTCCCGAATATCAGAACGCCGGTGGGCGGCGCGGGCTTCGCCACTATCGCGCAGATGGCGGTTGACTGGCACCAGAGCGCCCTGAAAATCCAGGGGGAATCTGAGGTACCGTTGCTGGGTCTGTTCAAAGAGCGTGCGGAAGGCGCAGGCCACTCCTACGGCACCATCGCGGTGCGCACCTTCATCGACATGACTGAAGAGCCGATTCGCTTTGCTGATAAAGCACGCGAAGAGGACAACTTTATCCGCCTGATGACGCTGGCGAAACTGGATAACGCCTTTGGTATCAAGCCAGAGAGCTTTAAACAGAGCAGCTTTGAGCGTATCCCGGATGAGGTGATCAACAATTTCGCTATCACGGCCGATTATCGCCAGTTCTCCAGCCTGATGTATGAGGAGCGTAAACGTCGCCCGGCGGCGCTGCGCGACATCCTGGCCTTCCCGGCGGACCTGACCCATATCGACAGTGAGGCGGAGTTCCGTCGCAAGCTGGGCCGCTACTCGCTGACCAACAACGGTTTTGCGATTCGTGGTCTGGTGTGTGAAGCGGTGGATGGCAGCCTGAATCACTTTATGCTGCGCCTGACCGATGCCATCGCGGGCCTGAAGCCAGAAAGTGAGCGACTGCATAATCTGTCGAACGCCCTGAAATTCCGTTTCAGCGATGATATTGAGAGCAGCGAAGTGGTCGACGGCGGCCTGAAAGTCACCGCTTACGGCAAAGCGGCTGAGTACCTGTCGCGCATTTTCACTACCCTGCCCTCACTGCCGCTGAGCGAAGTCCAGCCAGCCTGTGAAATTACCCGTACCTTTGCCTCCGGTGCGATGAGCCACGGCGCGCTGGTGGCACCGGCGCATGAAGCGGTCGCACACGGCACCAATATGGTCGGCGGCATGAGTAACTGCGGTGAAGGCGGGGAACACTACTCCCGTCACGGCACCATCCGCGCTTCTCGCATCAAACAGCTGGCTTCAGGTCGCTTCGGCGTCTGGGCGGCCTACCTCGCCGATCCGATGCTGGAAGAGCTGGAGATTAAAATTGGTCAGGGCGCTAAACCGGGTGAAGGCGGCCAGTTACCGGCAGCCAAAGTCACGGTGGAGATCGCCGCGGCCCGTGGTGGTACACCGGGCGTCGAGCTGGTTTCACCACCGCCGCATCACGACACCTATTCGATTGAAGATCTGGCGCAGCTGATCCACGACTGTAAAGCGGCGCGGGTGCGCGTTATCGTCAAACTGGTCTCCTCAGAAGGGATCGGCACCATCGCCGTGGGCGTGGCGAAAGCGGGTGCCGACGTGATTAACGTCGCGGGCAACACCGGCGGCACCGGCGCGGCCTCGGTCACCAGCCTGAAATATACCGGCCGTGTGGCCGAAATCGGCATCGCGGAAGTCCACCAGGCGCTGTGTGCCAACGGCCTGCGCGACAAAGTGCTGCTGCGCTGCTCTGGTGCGCAGCAAACCGGCAGCGACGTGGTGAAATCGGCCCTGCTGGGCGGTGACAGCTTTGAGTTCGGCACCACCGCGCTGATGATGCTGAAATGCGTGATGGCAAAAAACTGCAACGTGAAATGCCCGGCCGGCTTAACCACCAACGCCGAAGCCTTTGATGGCGATCCGCGTCAGCTGGCGCAGTACTTCCTCAACGTGGCGCATGAAGTGCGTGAGATTCTGGCGCGCATGGGCCTGCGTTCGCTGCGTGAAGCGCGCGGACGCTCCGACCTGCTGCACCTGATGGATCATCCACTGGAAGTCGGCAAGCTCGACCTGCGCGCCATGCTGACCGTGGTGCCTGAGCTGAAAATCAGCCAGCCGGTTTATCTGGAAAAAGATTTTGAACTGGATGATGGCTGGGTGGAGCAGCTTAAGCAGGCCCTGGTAGCGCAGTGTCAGCCTGAGGTCAGACTGGGCGATAACGTGGTGCTGAATAACCGCAACAAGAGCGTTGGCGGCCAGCTGGCTATCGATATTGAGCGCATGCTGAACCATCAGCTGAGCCCGGAGCAGTTACAGGCGATGCCTGCGGTGATGACCGACGACCGTGGTCGTCGTTATCTGGCCCCGGAGAGCGTAAAAATCGCCACTACCGGATCTGCCGGTCAGTCATTTGGTGCCTTCTGCAACGACGGCATGCAGCTGACCCACTACGGCACCTGTAACGACGGCGTCGGCAAAGGACAGTGTGGCGGTGAACTGGTGGTGATGTCGCCGGGTGGCGGTGCGCAGGATGGCGATGGCAACGTGCTGATTGGCAACTTTGCGCTGTTTGGCGCCACCGGTGGCCGTCTGTTCGTGCAGGGCCAGGCAGGTGACCGTTTCGCGGTGCGTAACTCCGGCGCGACCGCTGTGGTTGAGGGCGTGGGCGATTTCTGCTGCGAATATATGACCAACGGCGCCATTCTCAACCTGGGCACCTTTGGTAAAGGATTTGGTAACGGCATGAGCGGCGGCTTTGCCTACCAGTATGATCCCTATGGTTCACTGGCCAGACATGCCGCGGGCGATTCCGTGCTGTTCGGCTCGATTGCCGATCAGGATGAGATGGCCCAGGTACATAAGCAGGCGGTGCTGACCATGCTGAACTGGCATCTGGAGGCGACCAAATCGCCGCGCGCCGCCTGGCTGCTGGAGAACTGGGAAACCGAGTGTCACCACTTCGTCTACGTCATGCCGCGCTCACTGCTGCTCTATCAGGATAGCGGCGAGATCCTGAAAGCCAAAAGCCGCAAAGAGCTGCTCGAAGAGCTGTCGACGGCGCTGGCGGCCCATCAGGTGGCGAAGTTTAAAGCCGCGTGGCGTCAGGGGAAAACCATCGCCAACGGTGCGGTACCGGCCTATGGTGCGACCGACACGCTGGAGATGTTTGTACTGCTCAACAACTACACCGTGCTGAGCTTTGCCCAACAGCTGGCGCTGAACAAAATGCCGAAAGGTACGCCGGTTGAAGATGCGGCGGTAGAGAAAGCGGTACGCAATCTGCTGATGACTGAAGATTTCTCGCTGGTCAGCAAGCTGCAACGCCATGCCCGTTCAGCCATTGAAAGCTACAGCGATGATGAGCTGGCCAGCCTGATCGGCACCAAACGGATGTCTGATTACAAAGCGGCGCTGAAGCAACGTAACATCCGCTCCATGGACAGTCTGGCAACCTATGGCTGGATCATGTATCAGGATGCCTGCAACCGCGAAGTGCTGGGTCATCTGCCTGATTTCGAAGAGCTGTTTGCGCGTGCCGCCTTGCCGGAAATCGCGGCGGCAGTGGGTAAACTCTCCTGACCGGGAAAGTCGTCAGGCTGAACTGAATATTATTAATTGATCATCACCCGGATTATAGGCTGTTCCGGGCAGACGCAGAGCCGCTAACCCCGGTCGCCAATAGCGCGATCGGGGCCAGCGGAACCGCTTCCTCGCCTGACAACGCCACTTATGACGGGTAAGAACGGGATTGAGCAAAAGTACCCATGAAAATTCCTTATATTCCAGAAGATGCACCTTTTAATGGCGACCAGAAATACTGGCTGGCTGGCTTTCTCGCGGGTCTTCACTCCCGTCTGCTGGTACTGGAAGATAAGCAGCAACCCGCGGCGGGCACCGGTGCCGCCGCGACCACGCAGCTGCATATTCTTTACGGCTCCCAGACCGGCAATGCCGAAGCGCTGGCCCAGACCGCTGCCAAATCTGCCCGCGCGAAAGGGCTGGTGCCGGTGGTACAGGCGCTGGGCGATGTCGATCTCGACGTGTTCGCCACCATGCGCCACGTGCTGATCGTCACCTCAACCTATGGCGAAGGTGAAATGCCGGACAACGCCCAGCTGTTCTGGGATGCCATCTCCGCCAGCACCGCGCCGCGTCTGGAGCAGATGCACTTCGCCGTGCTGGCGATTGGCGACACCGGCTACGACGGTTTCTGTCAGGCGGGCAAGTTCATTGATATGCGCCTTGAGCAGCTCGGTGCAAAACGGGTGGTTGATCGTATTGATTGCGATATTGACTACGAAGAGCCCTCCAGCGAATGGCTGAACAGCTCGATGCCGCAGTTTGCCGCCAGCGCTGGCAGCAGTGGCACCGTGCTGGAGAGCGCACCGGAAGCGCCGGTGATCCCCGGCAGCAATAAATCCAACCCCTACGCTGCGGCACTTATCACCAACAAGCGTCTGTCAGGTGAGCAGTCCGCCAAAGATATTCGTCATTTCGAGTTTGATCTCACTGACAGCGGCCTGAAGTATGAAGCGGGCGATGCGCTGGGCGTGATTCCGGTCAATGAGCCTTCACTGGTCAGCCTGCTGCTGACCCAGCTGAACGCCGACTACCAGACGCCGGTGCCTGGCTTTGACCGCAGCCTCGGCGACCTGCTGACCTATCAGTTTGAAATTTCCGAACCGTCACGCAAGCTGATCGAATGGGTCGGGCAGAACACCACCAACCAGGAGCTGCGCCACGTGTTGCAGCATGATGACCGCGACGCGCTGGGCGTATGGCTGTGGGGCAAAGACACGCTCGACCTGTTGCAGCTTGAGCTGACGCGCACGCTCTCCGTGCCTGAGTTTGTCGCCCTGCTGCGTCCGTTGCAGCATCGTGCCTACTCCATCTCCTCCAGCTCGAAGGCCCATCCTAATCAGGTTCACCTGACCGTGGCCTCGGTGCGCTACCACAGCGGTGGCCGTCATCGCGGCGGCGTCTGTTCAACCTATCTGGCTGAGCGGGTGCGTCGTGGTGAGAAGCCGGCTATTTTCATCTCGCCCAACAAAGCGTTTCGCGTGCCGGCCAACAACAGCGCTCCGCTGATCATGGTGGGACCGGGAACCGGTATCGCTCCGTTCCGCGCCTTTCTGCAGGAGCGTCAGGCAACCGGTGCCCAGGGCAAAAACTGGCTGTTCTTCGGCGATCAGCATCAGGAACATGATTTTATCTATCAGGATGAGTTACTCGCCTGGCGGGATAGCGGTCTGCTGACGCGGCTTGATCTGGCGTTCTCGCGCGATCAGGAGAAGAAAATCTATGTCCAGAGCCGGATGCTGGAACAGGGCGCAGAGCTTTATGCGTGGCTTCAGGAAGGCGCTTACTTCTATGTCTGTGGCGATGCCTCGCGCATGGCGAAAGATGTGGATAATGCGCTGTATGAAGTGGTGCGCCAGTTTGGCGGCCTCTCCACCGAGCGTGCCGCTGACTACGTCGATCAGCTGAAGAAAGAGAAGCGCTATCTGCGCGACGTCTACTGATGACGGGCGCATGCTGCTGACAACCATCCGGCTTGCCCAGGCAGCCGGATTTTTTTTGCGGCAGAGAGGCAAAAAAATACCCGTCTTAAAGACGGGTATTTGCGGTTATTTCACCACGCGCAGTGAAGGGCGTCCACCACGCGGCGGTGGATCGTCATCAGGCGGCGTCTCGTCATCGCTGGCATCGTCAGGACGATCGCCATCAATCACGGACATCATGGTCTCTTCCTGACCTTCCGACGCCTCCTGCGTGCCCAGCTCGTAAGCGGGTTCAGGTTCAAACATCGTTCCGGCACCGTTTTCACGCGCATAGATCGCCAGAATCGCCGCCATCGGCACGTTAACCTGGCGAGGAACGCCGCCAAAGCGGGCGTTAAACGACACCTGATCATTAGCCAGATCGAGATTACCGACGGCGCGTGGCGCAATGTTCAGGACAATCTGACCATCACGTGCATACTCCAGCGGCACCTGCACACCTGGCAGATTAATGTCGACCACCAGATGCGGCGTCAGCTGGTTGTCGAGCAACCAGTCATAAAAGGCGCGCAGCAGATAGGGACGACGTGCGGTAAGTTGCGACATTTCCATACGTTAAGCCCGGGCTTGCAGGCGCATTTCACGTTCAGCTTCAGTCAATGAAGCAAGGAAAGAGTCACGCTCAAATACGCGGTTCATGTAGCCTTTCAGCTCTTTTGAGCCAGAGCCGATCAGGTCGATGCCCATCGAAGGCAGACGCCATAACAGCGGAGCCAGGTAGCAATCGACCAGGCTGAACTCTTCGCTCATAAAGTAAGGCGTACGACCAAACAGCGGGGCGATAGCCAGCAGCTCTTCACGCAGTTGCTTGCGTGCGGCTTCCGCTTCCTGACCACTGCTGTTTTCAACTTTCCGCATCAGGCTGTACCAGTCCTGTTCGATGCGATGCATCATCAGGCGGCTATCTCCACGGGCAACCGGATAGACCGGCATCAGTGGCGGATGCGGGAAACGCTCATCTAAATATTCCATGATGATGCGCGATTCATACAGCGTCAGCTCACGATCTACCAGCGTGGGTACCGTGCGATAGGGATTGAGGTCAATCAGATCCTGAGGCAGGCTATCCATTTCGACCTGCTCGATCTCTACGCTGACACCCTTCTCCGCCAGGACGATACGTACCTGATGGCTGAAAATGTCAGTAGGACCAGAAAACAGCGTCATTACCGAACGTTTGTTGGCAGCGACAGCCATGAAAACCTCCAAGTTTGTTCACAAAAGAATACTGCGAATAGCCAACCACACGGCGACTCACTTGCTCATCGAACTCGCACGCAATCCTCGTTAGCTGCGCCGTATCCTGACGCTCCGACAGCGGGAAGACGCATAACGCACCGGTCTGCGGGCGCAAAGTGACACAGAGTTTACCAGATTTTAGGCTGCTTGTGGGCGTGGAATGAATCTTTGCGGGTAAATTGAGCGCAGCGTTACGGTTTTTACAGAGCGCTGACGGGAAGGCAGAAAATAAAAAACCCGCCGAAGCGGGTTTTTTGTGCCAATTGTCGCAGCCGGAGCCGCAAGCAATTAACGCTTGGAGAACTGAGGACGACGACGTGCTTTACGCAGGCCGACTTTCTTACGTTCAACCTGACGCGCATCACGGGTAACAAAGCCAGCTTTACGCAGCTCTGAACGCAGTGATTCGTCATATTCCATCAGAGCGCGGGTGATACCGTGACGGATCGCACCAGCCTGACCAGAAATACCACCACCTTTAACGGTGACGTACAGATCGAATTTACCAACCAGGTCCAGCAGCTCAAGCGGCTGACGAACTACCATGCGGGCAGTTTCGCGACCGAAGTACTGTTCCAGAGAACGTTGGTTGATAACGATGTTACCGCTACCCGGCTTAATAAATACGCGAGCGGTAGAGCTTTTGCGGCGACCAGTGCCGTAGTTTTGAGTTTCAGCCATTGCCTTTAATCCCGATTAAATGTCAAGAACTTGCGGTTGCTGTGCCGCATGGGTGTGCTCGTTGCCTGCGTAAACTTTCAGTTTACGATACATCGCACGACCCAGCGGGCCCTTCGGCAGCATGCCTTTAACCGCGATCTCAATCACACGCTCAGGACGGCGAGCAATCATCTCTTCAAAGGTCGCCTGTTTGATACCACCGATGTGGCCAGTGTGGTGATAGTAGATCTTGTCAGTACGCTTGTTGCCGGTTACAGCAACTTTTTCTGCGTTCAGAACGATGATGTAATCACCAGTATCAACGTGCGGAGTGTATTCCGCTTTATGCTTACCACGCAGACGGCGCGCCAGTTCAGTCGCCAGGCGACCCAAAGTTTTGCCCGTTGCGTCAACTACAAACCAGTCACGTTGGACGGTTTCTGGTTTAGCTGTAAAAGTTTTCATCGAAAAGCTTACCCAAATTAAGTTACACGTTGGTGAAATCCCAAACGCTTAAGTAAACGAATGAGGCTCACACGACCATTTTGACCAGCAAGCCACCCCTTCGGATAGAGTTACTGGAACACAGAGGATTTGGGAAAAAAATCCTTTGCTGTAACGTGGGGTCGCAAGATTATAGAGAAGTCGATTGCAAAAATCGAACCCTATTTCGCTATTTATCCTGTTTATTCTCACGGCAGGTGCGGTAAACCCAGATACTCTTCGCTCTGCATCTCCTGAAGCCGCGACAAACAGCGCTGATATTCAAATTTCAGCCGCGTGCCCTGATAAATCTCGGTCAGCGAGGTTTCCGCCGCGACCACCAGCTTGACATGACGCTCATAAAACTCGTCGACCAGCGCCAGGAAACGCCGCGCCTGATCTTCGGTTTTGTAGATCATCACCGGCACGTCATACAGCAGCACGCTGTGAAAGCGGCGCGACAGCTCAATGTAGTCATGCTGACTGCGCCCTTCGCCGCACAGGGTGGTGAAGGTGATCGCCAGCACCCCGTCACTGACGCCCAGCGTCGGCATCTGGCGATGGTTAATCTCCAGCACCGGCGCGGCTTCCGGCTCGCTGCCCGACAGCGCCTTAAACATCCGGTCCATCTCTGTGTGGGTCTCCGCATTCAGCGGGTAGTTCCAGAGGTGAGCTGAGGTGAGCGTGCGCAGCCGGTAGTCGATACCGGCATCGACGTTCATCACATCACAGTGCGTTTTGATCTGCTCAATCGCTGGCAGGAATCGCGCACGTTGCAGACCGTTACGATAGAGATCGTCCGGTGGGATATTCGAAGTCGCCACCAGCGCGATGCCGCGTTCAAACAGTGCTTCCATCAGCGTGCCGAGCAGCATCGCGTCGGTAATGTCGGAGACAAAAAACTCATCAAAGCAGAGGATGTCGGTTTCGGCTTTGAATTTGTCCGCAATAATCAGTAACGGATCGCTCTGTCCCTGGAGCTGCGTAAGCTCCTCATGCACCCGCAGCATAAAGCGATGGAAGTGCAGCCGCAGTTTGCGATCGCCAGGAATAGACTGAAAAAACAGATCCATGACCCAGGTTTTACCGCGACCCACGCCGCCCCACATATAGAGTCCGCGCACCGGGGATGGCGTCTCATTTTTCTCTTTGCCGATCAGTTTCGACAGGCGGCCCAGCAAGCCCGATGCGGCAGGCGCGGCCGTTTGTTGTCGGGCAACCAGCGCCTGTTGCAGCGCGTCTAAGCGGGTGATGGCTTCACGTTGTATGTCATCGGGTTTGAATTCACCCTGCGACAGCGCCTGCTCATAGCGGGCAAGCGGAGATGAGGTTTGCATTGTTATTTCAAAGTCCCTGAATGGTGTCTGTTGCGTACCACGGTAGCTGAAAAAAAGGCCGCTCTACACTAAGCCATGCTGCTGCGGAGTTCCACAACCATAAGATTAACGGGTATAGTGGCTACTATTGAATATGGTGCAATACCGTACGGAAGAATGGAAACAACACGGGAGTCATTATGACCTGGGAATACGGGCTAATTGGTTTAGTGGTAGGTATTATTGTCGGCGCAGTCGCCATGCGTTTTGGCAACCGGAAACTGCGTGAGCAGCGCAGCATGCAGTATGAACTGGAAAAATCGAAAGCGGAGCTGGCTGACTATCGCGAAGAGCTGACCAACCACTTCGCGCAGAGCGCCGAGTTACTGGACAACATGGCGCGTGACTATCGTCAGCTCTATCAGCATATGGCAAAAGGCTCTAACGACCTGCTGCCGAATCTGCCGGGCGAGAAAAATCCGTTTGCCTATCAGCTGACTGAAGCGGAAGCGGACAACGATCAGGCACCGGTACAGATGCCGCGTGACTACTCTGAAGGTGCATCCGGTTTACTGCGTGGCGAGCGCCCTGCCCGCGACTAATCTTTTTGGGGCGTAGTCCATCTGCGCCCCGCGTTTTTGCGAACCCTGGCCTCAAACGGCTGTCACACTGAGTTATTCCTCCCACTTTTTGTAGCGAGAGCGTTGTAACAATGAAAAAACAAGCACGCCTGTTTAGCGCATTAGCCCTGAGTATTGGGATGAGCCTTGCCGCCGCGCCAGACGCGATGGCGACGCTGCCAGCACAAATTGCGGGCCAGCCGCTGCCGAGTCTGGCACCGATGCTGGAGAAGGTGCTGCCCGCGGTGGTCAGCGTTCATGTGGAAGGCACCGACTCGGGCGCGCAGGCGCAGGATATTCCTGAGCCGCTGAAACGCTTCTTTGGTCAGATGCCTGGCGGGAACAGTCAGCCTCAGCCGTTTGAAGGATTGGGTTCCGGCGTCATTATTGATGCCGCCAAAGGTTACGTGCTGACCAATAACCATGTGGTCAACGGCGCAGATAAAATCAGCGTACAGCTTGGCGACGGCAGTGAATATGACGCCAAACTGATCGGCCATGATGAGCAGACCGATATTGCGCTGATCCAGATCCAGGGCGCGAAAAACCTGACTCAGGTGAAAGTGGCCGATTCCGACCAGCTGAAAGTGGGTGATTTCGCGGTAGCGATCGGCAACCCGTTTGGCCTGGGACAGACCGCCACCTCCGGGATAATCTCGGCGCTGGGCCGCAGCGGCCTCAATCTGGAAGGGCTGGAAAACTTTATCCAGACCGATGCCGCGATTAACCGCGGTAACTCCGGCGGTGCGCTGGTCAATCTGAACGGCGAGCTGATCGGTATCAACACCGCGATTCTGGCCTCCAGCGGCGGCAATATCGGTATCGGCTTTGCCATTCCCAGCGATATGGCGATCAACCTCGCTCAGCAGCTGATTAAATATGGTGAAGTGAAGCGCGGTCAGCTCGGCATCAAAGGCACGGAAATGACCGCCGACATGGCGAAAGCGTTCAACGTGGATGCGCAGCGCGGGGCCTTTGTCTCTGAAGTACTGCCACAGTCGGCGGCACAAAAAGCGGGCGTGAAGTCAGGCGATATTATCACCTCGATCAACGATAAGCCGATTACCAGCTTTGCGGAGCTGCGCGTCAAAGTAGGCACCACCGCGCCAGGTGAACAGGTCAAACTCGGCCTGCTGCGCGACGGCAAGCCGTTAACGGTGACCGTGACGCTGGAGCAGAGCGCCCAGACCACCGCCAGCGCCCAGCTGATGTCACCGGCGTTACAGGGCGCGACCCTGAGCGACGGCCAGACCAAAACCGGCGATAAAGGCGTCAAAGTCGACTCCATCGAAAAAGGCACACCGGCTGAACAGGTTGGCCTGCAAAAAGAGGATGTGATCGTGGGCGTTAACCGCAACCGGGTTCAGAGCATCGCTGAGATGCGCAAAATTCTGGAAGGTAAACCGCCGGTTCTGGCACTGAATGTGGTGCGCGGCGATGAAAGTATCTATCTGCTGCTGAGATAAACCTCGCGTTACGGCGGACACAAGCGCGTGTGTGTCCGCCGCTCTCATGTTATTCTGCCCAGCGATCTCCCCTGGCGTGATTTAACACCATGTTTCCTAAACTTTTGCGTGCCGTAGTGCTGGGCCTGATTGTGGCGGCTATTTTGCTCGCTGCACTGCCTGCGCTGCGTATGGGCAGCAACGCCCTCTACAACCACGAAAATATCAACGACGAAACGCCCTTCAGCTTCAATCAGGGGGTGCGCCGCGCCGTGCCTGCCGTGGTGAATGTTTATAACCGCAGTGCCCACGGCAACAACAATCGTGGCATCACCACCCTGGGTTCCGGGGTGATCATGAATGCCAAAGGCTACATCCTCACCAATAAGCACGTGATCAATAATGCCGACCAGATTATCGTGGCGTTGCAGGATGGCCGCTTCTTTGAAGCGACGCTGGTGGGTTCCGATGGCATGACCGATCTGGCGGTACTGAAAATTACCGCCTCCAGCCTGCCGGTTATCCCGATTAATCCCGACCGTCAGGCGCATATCGGTGATGTGGTGATGGCGATCGGTAACCCTTACAACCTGGGGCAGACGGTGACTCAGGGCATCATCAGCGCCACCGGACGGGTGGGACTGAGTTCATCGGGACGCCAGAATTTCCTGCAAACCGACGCTTCCATCAACCAGGGTAACTCAGGCGGCGCGCTGATTAACTCGCTTGGCGAGCTGATGGGCATTAACACCCTGACCTTTGATAAAAGTAACGATGGCGAAACGCCCGAAGGGATTGGCTTCGCGATCCCTACCGCCTTAGCTTCAAAAATCATGGATAAACTGATTCGTGATGGCCGGGTGATCCGCGGCTACATCGGCATTACCGGCCGCGAGATACCGCCACTGCACGGCCAGGGCAGCAGTCTGGATCGGGTTCAGGGCATTATTGTCAGCGAGGTGACACCCGATGGACCGGCAGATAAAGCGGGGATTCAGGCCAACGATGTGCTGCTGAGCGTTAACGGTAAGCCGGCGATCTCCGCGCAGGAGACCATGGACCAGGTGGCAGAGATTCGTCCGGGTTCGGTGATTGATGTGCAGGTACTGCGTAACGATCAGAAGCTGACGCTGCCGGTGACGATTCAGGAGTTTCCCGATAATAGCAACTGATAGCCGTGTCTGAGGCTAACAGCCATGACATAGCCTGACGGGCAGGGCTGGCCCGGCTGAAGAGCAAAGCGTCCGAGCCAGGGATGGCGAGGCCGACCTACAGGGATGTAGGTTTCCTTTGCGATCGGCTGGGCCAGCCCTGCCTTTTCTCCCGAATCTCTAGCAACGATCCACCGGAAACGCGATCACCTCACTCAGTGACTCCGCCTTCAGCGCCAGCATAATCAGACGATCAATGCCCAGTGCCACCCCGGAGCAGGCGGGCATACCGTGAGCCAGCGCGTCCAGCAGATAGCTATCAATAGGATGCACCGGCAGGCCACGTGCCGCACGACGACGGTTATCCTGCTCAAAGCGCTGACGCTGCTCACGGCTGTCGGTCAGTTCGCGGAAACCGTTCGCCAGCTCAATGCCTTTGTAGTAAACCTCAAAGCGTTCGGCCACCCGGTGATCTTCGGTACTGATCTCCGCCAGTGCGGCCTGGCTGGCCGGGAAGTGATAGACGAAGCAGGGCTTATCCTGGCCAATCTTCGGCTCCACGCCCAGCATAAACAGCAGCATCAGCAGGGTATCGCGATCCTCTTCAGCCCGCGCCAGTTCGCCCTCGCCCAGCTTCTCTGCCGCTTCACGCAGCTGCGCTTTATCCGCTGACAGCGGGTCGATCTCCAGATGCCGGATAAACGCCTGCTGATAAGAGAGCGACTCGGCGCTGTCACATTCCAGTACCTGCTGCATCAGATCATCTACTTCGTTCATCAGGCGATACATGTCATAGTGCGGCCGGTACCACTCCAGCATGGTAAATTCCGGGTTATGGTGGCGTCCCGCCTCTTCATTACGGAAACTGCGCGCCATCTGGTAGATCGGACCACTGCCCGCCGCCAGCAGGCGTTTCATATGATATTCCGGGCTGGTCATCAGCCAGAGATCGCGCCCCTGCGCAGCACCAGGCCCGACAAAGCGAGTCTGGAAGGGCACCAGATGGATGTCGGTAATCGTCGCCTGGCTCATCGCCGGCGTATCCACTTCCAGTACGCCGCGATCGGCAAAGAAACGACGCACTTCCGCTAAAATCGCCGCACGTTTTAACAAATTGGCGATAGATGCGCTTGGTTGCCAGCTTGCCGTTTCGCTCATGGTGATGACTCCTGATACAAATAAGGGGTGGAAGTCTACCTGCAATGCCTGCGGCAAACAATCTCGCACCCGCGCTGCCAAAAACAGCGCGTCGGCTTCTATACTTAAGCGGTTAAATCACAAAGGAATCCCACTATGTCTCCATGGAAAACAGTTGTTGCCAGCCTGAGCGCCTTTCTTTCCGTCGCCTGTAGCACCACGCCGCCAAAGAACGTCACGGTGGTGGAAAACTTCGACAGCCAGCGCTACCTCGGCCAGTGGTATGAGATCGCCCGCCTCAACCACCCTTTTGAGCGCGGTCTGGAACAGGTGACGGCAAACTACAGCCCGCGCGAAGATGGCGGTCTGAAAGTGATTAATCGCGGCTACAACCCGAAAAAACAGCGCTGGCAGGAGAGCGTCGGCAAAGCCTACTTTACCGGTGAGCCTCAGCGTGCCGCACTGAAAGTCTCCTTCTTCGGCCCCTTCTACGGCGGCTATAACGTCATCGCCCTCGATCCCGACTACCGCTATGCGCTGGTCTGCGGCCCGAATCGCCACTATCTGTGGATATTGTCACGCACCCCACAACTGGAGCCGGGCGTGAAAGAGAAGCTGGTGGATCAGGCGCGTCGGGATGGATTCCCGGTCGAAGAGTTAATCTGGGTCAAACAGAAATAGTACAGAGGCGGGCAAGCCGGTATGAAAAGCCTTTCGTACCGGCCGGAATAACAGGTTACTTCGTGCTGTTCTGAATCGCCTGGCCGCCCGCTTCGACATCTTCACCGACACCACGAGTGGTATTACAGGCCGTCAGCAGTGAAGAGAGCACCAGTACAGAGAAGATTGTGACAATACTTTTCTTTAACATGACAATGTCCTTTTTGATGGATGTAAAGTACAGCGTTTTAAGCATAGCCGGATTTCCGACGCTTGCCGCTGGCATCCCCACAAAAGTAACAATCAGTTAACGTCAGTTTGCCGCACGCGAGATGGCACCACCCAGGTGGGAGACATCTTCGCCAAAACCGTGGAATGTGTTGCAGGCGCTCAGCGCAGAGGAGACCAGCAACGCGAACGCGATTAATTTTGCCAGCTTGATCATTTTTTCTCTCAGACAAGAAAAAGGCGCATCAGAGGATGCGCCTGCGAAACTTATTTCACACGTGACACGTATTCGCCAGAGCGGGTGTCAACTTTCACCACCTCGCCCTCCTGCACGAACAATGGCACTTTCACCACTGCGCCGGTAGAGAGTTTAGCTGGCTTGCCGCCGGTACCTGCGGTATCACCTTTCAGGCCTGGGTCGGTCTCAACTACTTCAGCTTCGATAAAGTTCGGCGGCTGAACGGCGATTGGACGGCCATTCCACAGCGTCACGATACACTCAGCGTTATCCTGTAGCCATTTGGCCGCATCGTTTACCGTCTTCTCTTCAACCTGGAACTGCTCAAAGCTTTCCGGGTGCATGAAGTGGTAGAACTCACCGTCGTTGTACAGGTAGTTCAGGTTAGTATCGACTACGTCTGCACCTTCGGCGGAGTCGGTAGATTTAAAAGTTTTCTCAACGCGAGAACCCGTCAGCAGGCGACGCATTTTCACACGTGCGAATGCCTGACCTTTACCCGGTTTAACGAACTCACTGGATTCGATGGCATAAGGCTCGCCTTCGAACATGATTTTAAGACCGGGACGGAAATCGTTGCTAGAATAAGTCGCCATGAAGGCCCTCTACGAAAATTGATACTGGTACTAAGCCAAAAAAATGGCACACATTGTAACCCTAAAAACACCTTCCAGAGAAGATTGGTTGCAGCAACTTGCGGATGTTGTCACTGAACCTGATGAATTACTGCGGATTTTAGCCCTTGATCAGCACCCCGGACTGGCTGAAGGTGCGGAGGCGCGGCGTCTTTTCGCCCTGCGCGTTCCCCATGCGTTTATCCGCCGGATGAAAAAAGGGGATGCCCACGATCCGCTGCTGCTTCAGGTGCTGACCCGCCGCCAGGAATTCATCGATGCGCCAGGTTATAGCACCGATCCGCTGGATGAACAAAGCAACGTTGTCCCCGGCCTGCTGCATAAATATCGCAACCGCGCCCTGCTACTGGTAAAAGGCGGCTGCGCCGTCAACTGCCGCTACTGCTTCCGCCGTCATTTTCCCTATCAGGATAATCAGGGTAACAAGCGCAACTGGCAGGCGGCACTGGACTATATCGCCGATCATCCCGAACTGGATGAGATCATTTTCTCCGGCGGCGATCCGCTGATGGCGAAAGATCATGAACTCGCCTGGCTGATCGCGGCGCTGGAGCAGATCCCGCATCTGAAGCGGTTACGCATCCACAGCCGTTTACCGGTGGTGATCCCGGCGCGTGTCACCGATCGGCTCGCTGACATGCTGAGTCACACCCCTTTGCAGGTGATCATGGTGACGCACATCAACCATGCGCAGGAGATTGATGAGGAGCTGCGCGAGGCGATGAGCCGCCTGAAGCGGGCCGGCGTTACCCTGCTGAACCAGAGCGTTCTGCTGCGCGGCGTCAATGATGACGCGCAGACGCTGGCGGCGCTGAGCAATGCGCTGTTCGACGCCGGCATTCTGCCCTACTATCTGCATGTGCTTGACAAGGTGCAGGGCGCAGCGCATTTTTTTGTCTCAGATGAAGAGGCCCGTCAGCTGGTCCGCGCCCTGTTGTCGCAGGTATCAGGCTACCTGGTGCCGAAGCTGGCGCGTGAAATCGGTGGAGAGCCGAGTAAAACGCCGTTAGATTTACAGTTACGTCAGGAGTAACTGCCCTGTAGCCGCGCTGGCGGCTACAGTACTGCCCGATTAAACAAGGATGTTTATGTGCGTAATTCTGGTCATTGATGACCATCCGGCAATTTGCTTTGCCGTCAAAGCCGTGCTGGAAAAAGAGCCGGGCTTTACCGTGGTGACGTCGCGGGGAGGCCAGGTGCTCTCCCAGCTCCATCAGCAGACGCCCCAGTTGCTTATCCTCGACATCGCGCTGGATAAAGAAGATGGGCTGCTGCTGCTGCCCCGTATCCGGGAGCATCATCCCGACTGCAAAGTCCTGATCCATAGCGGCCTGCCGGTGCAATGCTACGCGGAACGCGCCCTGCGCGCTGGCGCCGATGGCTTTATCAGCAAACAAACTGCCCTGCTGCACCTGGTCCCGGCCTGTCATCTGCTGCTGAATGGTTATGCGGTTTTCCCGGCGGCGATCGCCCTCACCTCACAGACTGACACGACGCACGATCAGCAGCAGCTGCTGGCGAAGTTTTCCAATCGCGAGCTGGTGGTGTTGCGACTGTTACAGGAGGGCAAAAGCCAGAAAGAGATTGCCGATCAGCTGGCCCTGAGCCATAAAACCGTCAGCACCTATAAAGCCCGGCTGCTGGAAAAAAGCGGCGCGCGCTCAATTGAGCAGCTAACGGCATGGCTTGAAGGGGATGGCGCGTCATAATGAAAAGCATTGTGCTGCTCTGGCTGCTGTTATGCATTTGCCACGTGGCGCAGGCTGCCGAGCCACGCCAGCTCCTGTCGCACACGCAACTCTCGCTGGAGAATCCGGGGCTGACCCAGCAGGAATGGCAGTGGATCTATAGCAAGAAGGCGCTGCGATATGCCGCCTGGCGGCCCGTGAGTCCCCCTTTTGCCCTGATCCCCGGACGTCAGGACTACAGCGGCATCGTTGCCGATTACCTCGGCATTATCGCCTTTAATCTACGTCTGCCGGTGACGGTGACGCTGTATGACAACCGTGAAGAGGCGTTACGCGCGCTGCGGCTCGGTACCGCCGATGTGATCGCGTTTGCCCAGCGTGACGCGCCGTTTTCCCATCTGGCATTGAGCCAGCCGTGGAGCACCTCATTGCCGGTGCTGGTCAGCAGAAAAGGCAGCGATGCGACGCCAAACGCGGCGCTGCGGATCGGCGTTGATCACGATGACAGCGATGCGGAGAAGGAGAAAAAGCGGTTTCCCGCCGCCCGCTTCATTCCCTTTGACTATACGCGCGAGGCACTGGAGGCGCTGACGTATGACAAAATCGATCTCTACCTCGGCAACCGAACCGCGACGCAATATCTGATTAATCAGGAGAACCTGAAAGAGTTTGATATGCAGGTCCGGGACGGTGCGCCTGCGCGGACCTTTGCCTTTGCCGCCCTGCCGGAACAGCGGCAATGGATCGAGATTATCAACAAACTTCTGGCCCGCATCCCTGCCTCAACCCAGGCGGAAATTCAGCGGCGCTGGCGTGGCGGATCGGCCGCCAGCGACGGCAAAGCCCTCAGACCGCAACTCAGTCAGTTTGAGCAAAAATGGCTGAGCCAGCATCCGCAGGTGACGGTTTCGGTGCTCGATAACAACTTCCCGCTGAGTTACACCGACCAGCAGGGACAGCTTCAGGGCATTATCGCCGATGTGCTGGCGGCAGTGCAGAGACGCGCCGGCCTGGAGTTTGTGATTCACCGCGAAAAAAATCTCAGCGATGCGTTTACCTCGCTACGCAGGGATGAGAGTCAGGTGCTGGCGGGAACCTCCCTCTATAGCGCGCAACAGCAGGGCCTGCTGGCCTCGCGCGCCATCTTTTACTCCTCCCGCACTCTGGTGGTCCGCCAGGACGCGGCTTCAGATGCCCCGCCCCGGCGCCTGGTCTATCTGGATGGCGAGCAGCCGGAAGATAAATTGCGTGAGTACTATCCCACCAGCCAGTTAATTGCGGTAAAGGGCTGGCAGCAGGGGCTGGATAAAATTGTGCGCGGCGAAGCCGATGCCATGCACATGCCGTTGATCGTGGCGAAGCCGCTGATTGAAGCGCGTTACGCGAAACAGCTCCGGCTGGTGCAGGGGTTGTGGCATGAACCGCTGCGGCTGGTGCTGGCGACCTCAGATAAACAATATACGTTAGCCAGTATTCTCGACAAAACGCTGATGAGCCTGCCGCCCGAGGAGATGAACGCCATCATCAGCAGTGACAACGCCCGGTTGCCCGCCCCGGCACCCGCGCTACATCTGCCGCGCGCGATCCCCTTCGGCTGGCTGCTGCTGATCGTGCTGTCAGCAATAATCAGCGTCAGCTGGCTGCTCTGGCGTTATCAGCGTCAGCAGACGATGTTGCAGCAGGCCCGGCATCGCATCCGCCAGCAAAACGCTTTTCTGGCCACGCTCAGCCATGAGATCCGTAATCCTGTCAGCGCGATTAGCGGGATGCTGGAGCTGCTGCGTCAGCAGCGTGCCGAAGCCCGCGGCGATGATGACGCCCTGCGCGTCGCTCATGAGGCGACCGAGTCGCTGCTGAGTCTGACCAGCGAAATTCTCGACTTCACCCGGCTGGAAGCGAACCGCCTTATTCTGCGACCGGAGCCGCTGTCACTGCGGGCGCTGCTGGAATCGATCGCGGCGATCTATGAGACCATCGCCCGCCAGAAAAATCTGCGCCTGCTGCTGGCGATCGATGCCGCACTGAACCCTAAAGTGCTGGCCGATCCCCTGCGCCTGCGGCAGATTGTGATCAACCTGCTGGGCAACGCCATAAAATTTACCTCAGCGGGTGACATCAGGCTGGAAGCACTGGCCGATGAGCAGCCGCAGGGGCTGCTGCACGTCACGCTACGGGTCCGGGACAGTGGCGCAGGCATCGATCCAGCCACCGCCCAGCGTCTGTTTCAGCCTTTTTCTCAGGGGGAGAACGAGGGGCCGGCTCAGGGCAGCGGGATGGGGCTCTATATCGCCCGATCACTGGCCCGCATGATGGGCGGCGATCTCATCCTGCAAAGCGAACCAGGAGCGGGATCGACTTTTATTGTCACCTTACAGCTGCGGCTGGTGGAGGAGTCTGACACCGCAGCGTCGGTTATTCCGCCACCCTCTCCCGCCTCTTCAGCCCGGCGTACCCTCTGCGTCCTGGTGGTGGACGATCAGCCAGCGAACCGGTTTCTGTTGCTGCAACAGCTACGCTGGCTGGGCCATAAGGCGATTGAATGTACCGATGTGCAGCACGTGGCGGAGTATGTTACCCGCTACGCTCCTGAACTGGTGATCACCGACTGCCATATGCCCCAGCTCAGCGGCTTCACGCTGACGCGCAATCTGAAGCAGCGCTGGCCGAACCTCACCATCTGGGGGATAACCGCCGACCGCGATAAACCGCTGCCGGAAGCGGCGGCGGCGGCCGGTATGGCGCTCTGTCTCGCCAAACCGCTGACGCTGGAAGCCCTACAGCAGCAACTGAATCACTTCATTCAGCCTGTGGCGACCCTCTGGTCGCCCGACGCACTGCCCGCCGCCCTGCTTTCTGGCGAGAATTATCTTCCCTTCCTTCAGATGCAAATCACCGCGCTGGATGAGGCGCTGGAGGATCTGGCCCGCTGGCAGCAGAGCGGAGAGCCGCCTCTCAACGCCACGCTGCATCGTCTCTATGGTGGCGTTTCGCTGCTGGGCGCAACCCAGCTGGCCGCCTGCTGCCAGCAGCCCAGCTATCCACCCGAAGTGCTGGAGGAACTGATCGGCATCACCCGGGCATTGCGTCAGGAACTGATCGAGGAGACTACAAAAATCCGGGAGAGTCTGACAGCAAAGTGAGTCTGGTCTGACATTGAGACGCCGCAGGCAGCCGCCTATTATCGTGCTCACCAGAGGAAGCCAGGGTGGCCCTCAAGGAACCTAATCAGGAGCACGATCATGAAAAAATCAACCGCTATTGCACTGACTCTTATTATGGCACTGGGCGCAGCAAGCGCTGCACAGGCCTCTGTCTCAGCCTGTACCGCTATCAATAGCGCCAAGCTGAAGAAAGAGATCACCATGGCCAATAAATATGGCAACACCGCGAAAGCCGCGGCGCTGGAAGAAGCACTGGCCAATATCGAAACCAGCTGCGTAGCTAAAGAGCTGAAAGAAGCGCAGGAAAAAGTGACCAAACTTGAGAAGAAACTGGTTAAAGCCCAGAAAGAAGTGGCTGAAGCCCAGGCTGACCTGCAGAAAGCTCAGGCTCAGGGTAAAACCAGCAAAATCGTTAAATATCAGAACAAAATCGCTGAAAAACAGGCGAAAGTTGAACAAATCACTTCTGAGCTGGAAAGTGCTCGCGCCAGCCTTGCTGCGCTGAACAGCTAATTATCCCGCGTCTGACGGCAAAAACGGAAGCTATGGCTTCCGTTTTTTACATTCTGCTCAGCATGTTACCCCTCATCCTGCTTTTATTGCTGTTGCCACTGAGTGCAATGGCCGATAGCGCCGCAAAAATCACCATCTTCGTCAACCATCTCTATAAAGGGAACGTTGCGTTGCAGGTGATCAATAAGCGCCCCTGTCTGCGGCGGGCACTGCTGGAAGAGTGGAATGTGCTGGATACTCAACTGGCTGAACCGATCTGGACCGCAGAAGGCTGTCTTGATCCTCACTCACCTGCGCTGGAAAATGAGGTGTTCCGTTACCGGGCCGATCTCAGCATGCTGACGCTGACGCTGCCGGAAAACTGGTTTGACTCCCAGCTTGGCGGCGTGACCACCAGCCGCTGGGATGATGGTATCAACGCCCTGTTCACCAGTTACAGCCTGAACGTCGATCGCCAGCGCGCATTAAGCGAGTGGGATGAAGGCGGTGAATCGACGACGCTGGATTTCAACAGTGGTCTGAACGTGGGTCCGTGGCGGGTACGCTATCAGAATACGCTGTGGAACGACCCCAGCGATCACGGCTCCTATACGCGCTCGGCCGCACTCTGGCGCAGCATTACCCCGTTGCGCGCCCGGCTGACATTGGGTGACGCCACCTCTTCTGACGCGGTGTTTGCCTCACTGCCCTGGCGCGGAGTGTCGCTGGTCAGCGATGAGAGCATGTATCCCAATAGCTGGCGACGCCAGGCACCGTGGATCACCGGGTATGCGCGCTCCGCCGCAACGGTCACGCTCTATCAGGGCGGCACCCAGATCTATCGCACCCAGGTTGCGCCCGGCTCGTTTACTATCCGTGACTACCTGCCCGTCAGTACCAGCAGTAGCAGCACAATTACCCTGCAAATTGAAGAGAGTGACGGGACAGAGCATACCCGGCTGCTGCCCTGGGTCTCGCTGCCCAATCTGGTGCATAAGGACGTCATTAACTACGAAGCCCTGGCGGGTCACTACCGCACCACCTACAAAACCAGCCTGCCGCAGCCAGCGTTCTGGCAGGGCACACTCTCCACCGGTGTCGCCCAGGATTTAACCCTGTTTGGCGGCGTGCAATCCTCTGCCGGCTATTACAGCGTGGCGGGCGGAATGGGTCTCGCCCTGCGCAGTGACAGCACTCTCTCATTTGATGTGACCCAGTCCCGCGACAGCAGCGAGCAGACCGCGGGTAAAGGCAGCATCTGGCGTCTGCGCTACGCCAAAGCCTTTTTCAGCAACAACACCAGCCTGAATGGTGTGGTGGCTTACTATCCCGCTGGCAGTCACTTTCATACGCTGGGAGAGAAGATCAGTCAGGCGAGTTATCGCAGCGACAGCCTGGATAACCGGCGCTGGCGCGCTGAACTCAATCTCAGTCGTAATTTCACTGAAGACGCCACGCTGACCCTGGGCTGGGCGCAGCAGTCAGGACGAGCGCCCGGCAGCCACACCCGCAGCGCCAGCCTCGATCTCAGCGCCGTCTGGGGCGAGGTCGACATCACACTCAGCGCCAGCCATAGCCGTTTTGGCCACGCGCTGGCCGAAAATAGCCTGGCGCTCAGCCTGAGCATGCCGTTCACCTTTGGTACCAATTACCTTACCGCCAGCCACGTCACGCAGATAGAGCGGGCCGGTGCGGTGACGCAGGGGGTGGAACTGGACGGCACGGCGTTCCGGGATTTCAGCCTGCGCTATGGTATGGGTGCCTATACCACGCGCGAGGGAAGCGAGCGGCTCACAGGCAACGCGGGTTACCGCTATAACGCGGGCGAAGCCAACGTCAGTTTTGAAAATGGCAGCCGGCAGCGTCTGTTACATGGTGACGTGAGCGGCAGTTTGATGTGGCATGCGGATGGTATCACCGCCGGGCAAACGCTGGGCGAAACCATGGGGTTAGTGACCATGCCCGCCAGCGCACAGGGCGGAGTTTACAATCAGTTCGGCACCACTACCGATAGCCAGGGCCGCATGGTGGTCAGCTATCTGACGCCGTGGCGCGTCAATAACATCACGCTGGACAGTTCAGCGATGGCGAAAGAGACGAAAATGGAGGTCAGCCGGCTGGAAGTGGTGCCGACGCTGGGGGCGATTGTGCGTGCTGACTTTGTGCCCGCGACACCAGAGGTCCGGCGCGAGGCGGCCCGCTAAGAAGGTCAGCGCCAGAGAGGCTGGCGCTGGCGGGTACTATCTCAGGGACACTTGTAGACCTGTCCGGTCATTTTGCTGTCGAGTGGCGCGAACGCCGACAGCAGATTCTGCGTCGGGCTGGTTGCGCCATAAATCACATTGCCGCCCATCTCCGCCGCCCGGTTACGCAGATCGTTTGCCGCGCCGCGCAGCGCGCTGGTTTCACCACCTGCCCCGCTCAGCCAGTTGCTCTGTGAGCCGGTGATATTGCCCAGCAGCTGACAGTTGTTGCCAGGCTGCTGATCGGTAAAGGTCACGCGCTGGCCTGCCGAAGAGAGTTGCGTAGAGCTGCTACAGCCCGCCAGCAGCAACGCGCCAGCCGTCAGTCCGAGCAAGAGGTTAATCCGCATTGTAATCCCCATTTATTATCATCAGAGTCGGGTGGCAGCGTAGCAGAAAAAGATCTTATTTTTCTGAACATTCATTGCCTTACTCCCGTTATATCGTCTCAATATTTCATACCGGCTGTCAGCTGGCGGAACTGCCCGTCTCAAACAATGAATGAAACCAGTGAATCCATAACAGTCAGCGTGCAGACAGCGGGAAATATCGAGAGGAAAGACGAACGATTGCGCCACTACTTATACTATTTTCCGGCCCAAAAGAAAAACCCCCGACCGTTTCCGATCGGGGGTTTCTGCTGACTTAAGCAGTCAACGGCAATTACATCATGCCGCCCATACCGCCCATGCCACCCATACCGCCAGCGCCGCCGCCTAAATCAGGTGCGTCGCCTTTTGGCAGGTCAGTGACCATACATTCGGTGGTGATCATCAGACCGGCAACAGAAGCCGCGTACTGCAAAGCAGAACGGGTGACTTTGGTTGGGTCCAGGATACCGAAGTCGATCATGTTGCCGTACTCTTCAGTCTGCGCGTTGTAACCGTAGTTACCGTCGCCCGCTTTCACGTTGTTGGCAACCACAGATGGCTCTTCACCGGCGTTAGAAACGATCTGACGCAGTGGAGCTTCCATTGCGCGCAGCGCAACTTTGATACCAACGTTCTGATCTTCGTTCTGACCACGCAGGTCGGCCAGCTGAGCTGCAACGCGAACCAGCGCCACACCACCACCAGCAACCACGCCTTCTTCAACCGCAGCACGGGTCGCGTGCAGGGCATCTTCAACGCGGGCTTTCTTCTCTTTCATTTCAACTTCAGTCGCTGCGCCCACTTTCAGAACGGCTACGCCGCCTGCCAGTTTCGCGACGCGCTCTTGCAGTTTTTCTTTGTCGTAGTCAGAAGTGGCTTCTTCGATCTGCTGACGAATCTGGGTAACACGACCCTGGATTGTCGCTTCTTCACCCACACCGTCGATGATGGTGGTGGTGTCTTTGTTGATCACGACACGTTTTGCCTGACCCAGATCTTCCAGCGCCGCTTTTTCCAGCTCCATACCGATCTCTTCAGAGATCACGGTACCACCGGTCAGGATAGCAATATCCTGTAGCATGGCTTTACGACGATCGCCGAAGCCTGGCGCTTTAACCGCAGCCACTTTCACGATGCCGCGCATGGTGTTGACCACCAGCGTCGCCAGCGCTTCACCTTCAACATCTTCCGCGATGATCAGCAGTGGTTTGCCCGCTTTCGCAACGGCTTCCAGTACTGGCAGCATTTCACGGATGTTAGAAATCTTCTTGTCAGCCAGCAGGATGAACGGAGATTCCAGTTCAACCGCACCGGTTTCTGGCTTGTTAATGAAGTAAGGAGACAGGTAGCCACGATCGAACTGCATACCTTCAACCACGTCCAGCTCATCCTGCAAGCCGGTGCCTTCTTCAACGGTGATCACGCCTTCTTTGCCCACTTTCTCCATCGCCTGAGCAATCAGTTCGCCCACGGTTTCATCGGAGTTAGCAGAGATGGTACCGACCTGCGCAATCGCTTTAGAGTCTGAACATGGCACAGACAGCGTTTTCAGCTTATCAACCGCAGCGATAACCGCCTGGTCGATACCGCGCTTCAGATCCATCGGGTTCATGCCCGCTGCGACCGCTTTCAGGCCTTCGGTGATGATAGACTGCGCCAGCACGGTCGCTGTGGTGGTACCGTCGCCCGCCGCGTCGTTCGCTTTAGAGGCTACTTCTTTCACCATCTGCGCGCCCATGTTCTCGAACTTGTCTTCCAGTTCGATCTCACGTGCGACAGAAACGCCATCTTTGGTGATGGTGGGTGCACCGAAAGATTTATCCAGTACCACATTGCGGCCTTTTGGACCCAGGGTAACTTTCACTGCATCTGCCAGTACGTTCACGCCACGCAGCATTTTTACGCGTGCGTCATTACCGAATTTTACGTCTTTAGCTGCCATTTTAAATATCCCTTAAATTCGTTTCGTTCAGTGAATTACGCGAAAAAATTACGCTTCAACAACCGCCAGAATGTCGCTCTCAGAGATGATCAGCACCTCTTCGTTATCGATTTTTTCGGTTTTCGCGCCGTAACCTTCGTTAAAGATCACGATGTCGCCAACCTTCACGTCCAGCGGCTTAACGTCGCCACTCTCAAGGATGCGGCCGTTGCCGACAGCCAGGATTTCACCACGGGTGGATTTACCGGCTGCGGAACCGGTCAGCACGATGCCGCCAGCTGATTTAGCTTCAACTTCTTTACGCTTGACGATAACGCGATCGTGCAATGGACGAATTTTCATTTGATAGCTCTCCTTTGAGAAGTCCAATCATTCAGTTTTGGGGTTGAACACCGGGCTGCATGGCTTCCGGCCTCGTGACCAAAGAGATAGGGCCGCCCCCACCCACTTTCAAGGGGGCCGACAACAAATTTTTTAACCAGAAATGATAAGTGATGGCTTTTCGAGCAATTGCGGCAGAAAGGCGGCGGGAAACAAAAACGCAACCCGGAGGTTGCGTTCTGAACGATCATGGCGGCAATCAGCGATCGTCAGGATCGTCACGGTGTTCCAGCCGATCGCTGTTTTTACGCTCAAACTCGCCATCCATGGTGTAGCCGCTGTCCGGGCCGGCACCCGGTCCGCGCCAGACGCGCAGATGCGGCATCAGCTTCAGCGTCAGATGCTTTTGCACCGGCGGCAGCAACAGCAGCAGGCCGAGCAGATCGGTAAAGAACCCCGGCAGCAGCAGCAGGAAGCCTGCGATGATCAGCGACACGCTTTTGATCATCTCACTGGCCGGACTCTCGTTGCGCGCCAGCTTCTCCTGCATCAGCATGAAGTTCTTCATACCCTGATTTTTGACCAGCGACACCCCGATGCAGGAGGTGAAGATCACCAGCAGCATGGTCAGCAGCACGCCCATGACGTGGGCGACCTGAATGAAGAGTGAAATCTCAATCCAGGCGAGGACAAAAAAAACTAATAACGGTATCCAGCGCACCGTATTCTCCTGTAAGTAGGGCTGAACGGCAGCGTGCCGGTCAGCAGAAAGCGTTCATCTGAGTGATGATAAGAAAAGAGATGGGCATTCGCGCCGTCCTTTTCAACCGATGCTGCCAAATTTATCCTGTGGGGTTAATTTTGTAACCAACTTCACATATCGTTAACCAGACGGCAGCATTAAGCGATCTGCGTGCGTGCTTTTCTGGTGCATCAGAATATGATCGTGCTCGCCAATGTGAAGATGGATACCATGTCGGCACGGGCTCACCACGACGAAATAAACCCCTCCGGTGTGAGGGTTAGCGGCAATAACAAGAAGGTTATCATGGCGAACAACATTCGTATCGAAGAAGACCTGCTGGGTATGCGCGAAGTTCCGGCGGATGCCTATTATGGCGTTCATACTCTGCGTGCGATTGAAAATTTTTACATCAGCAACAGCAAAATCAGCGACATACCTGAATTTGTCCGCGGTATGGTCATGGTGAAAAAAGCGGCGGCGATGGCGAATAAAGAGCTGCAAACCATTCCGCGCAATATCGCTGATACCATTATTCAGGCCTGCGACGAAGTGCTCAACAAGGGCCGCTGCATGGATCAGTTCCCCGTCGACGTCTATCAGGGCGGCGCCGGTACCTCGGTCAACATGAACACCAATGAGGTGCTGGCGAACATCGGTCTTGAGCTGATGGGCCACCAGAAGGGGGAATATCAGTACCTTAACCCCAACGATCATGTGAACAAATGCCAGTCCACCAACGACGCCTATCCGACCGGTTTCCGCATCGCGGTTTACAGTTCGCTGCTGAAACTGCTGGATGGCATCACGCAGCTGAGCGAAGGGTTCGAGCGTAAAGCGGATGAATTCCAGACCATCCTGAAGATGGGCCGTACCCAGTTGCAGGATGCGGTGCCAATGACGCTCGGCCAGGAGTTCCACGCCTTCAGCGTGCTGCTGAACGAAGAGACCAAAAGTATTCTGCGCACCGCTGAACTGCTGCTGGAAGTGAACCTTGGTGCCACGGCTATCGGCACCCGGCTGAACACGCCAGATGGCTATCAGCACCTGGCAGTGCAGCGTCTGGCGGAGGTCAGCAACCTGCCGGTAGTGCCGGCGGAAGATCTGATTGAAGCGACCTCCGACTGTGGTGCCTATGTGATGGTGCACTCGTCGCTGAAACGCCTGGCGGTGAAGCTCTCCAAAATCTGTAACGATCTGCGCCTGCTCTCTTCCGGTCCGCGCGCGGGCCTGAACGAAATCAACCTGCCTGAGTTGCAGGCGGGTTCCTCTATCATGCCCGCTAAAGTGAACCCGGTGGTGCCGGAGGTGGTCAACCAGGTCTGCTTCAAAGTGATCGGCAACGACATTACCGTCACCATGGCGTCTGAGGCGGGACAGTTGCAGCTGAACGTGATGGAGCCGGTGATTGGCCAGGCGCTGTTTGAGTCAATCAGCATTCTGACCAACGCCTGCTACAACCTGCTGGAGAAGTGCGTCAATGGCATTACCGCCAACCGCGCGGTGTGTGAGGCTTACGTTTTCAACTCCATTGGTATCGTCACCTACCTCAACCCCTACATCGGCCACCACAACGGCGACATCGTCGGCAAAATCTGTGCTGAAACCGGGAAAAGCGTGCGTGAGGTGGTGCTGGAACGCGGCCTGCTGACCGAAAGTGAACTGGACGATATTTTCTCGGTACAGAATCTGATGTACCCGGTTTATAAAGCGAAACGTTATACCGATGAAAACGAGCAGTAAGGTTTAACTGGCGCAGCTTAACCAAAGGCACACCGCGATCAACATGGTGTGCCTTTTTTTTTGCTACACAGCACTCCCGGATTTCACCGGCCTCATTTTCAGGAGTCATTCATGTTTGTTGTTGAGCTGCTTATCGTCCTGATGGCGATCTGGTTGGGCGCGCGCCTTGGCGGCATTGGCATCGGGTTCGCCGGCGGAATGGGCGTGCTGGTTCTGACGCTGGGTTTTGGTCTGGCACCCGGCGCGATCCCGTTTGATGTAATTGAAATTATCATGGCGGTGATCGCCGCTATCGCCGCCATGCAGGTGGCGGGCGGCATGGATTATCTGGTGAGTCTGGCGGAGCGGCTGCTGCGTCGCCATCCGCGCCACGTCACGCTGCTGGCTCCGCTGGTGACCTATCTGATGACGCTACTGGCCGGAACCGGTCATACCGCCTTCTCTACGCTGCCGGTGATTGCGGAAGTGGCGAAAGAGCAGGGCGTCCGCCCTTCCCGTCCGCTGTCGATCGCCGTTATCGCCTCGCAGATTGCCATTACCGCCTCGCCGATTTCGGCCGCGGTGGTCTTCTTCGCCACGCTGCTGGAGCCGCGCGGTGTCAGCTACATCACGCTGCTGGCGATCGCCATCCCCTCAACCATGGTTGGCCTGTTCCTGGCCGCGCTGGTGACCAACTTTCTCGGCAA
This sequence comes from Pantoea sp. C2G6, assembly GCF_051336815.1. Taxonomy (NCBI): domain Bacteria; kingdom Pseudomonadati; phylum Pseudomonadota; class Gammaproteobacteria; order Enterobacterales; family Erwiniaceae; genus Pantoea; species Pantoea sp. C2G6. The sequence continues at coordinate 6,719 of NZ_JBGMNJ010000008.1, read as the reverse complement.
GGAGCTTAAGGATGATGAGGTTTATCAGGCGCGGCTCGCCAAAGGGGAAGTCATGCTGCGCGGTGCCAGCGTTTATCAGGCAAAACCGGGTGCGAAAAAATCGGTGCTGCTATTTCTGACAGGCATTGTCGCGGTGGTGCTCTATGCCACGGCCACCAGCGCCAGCGTCGGGCTGATCGCTAATCCGCCGCTGCCACGTAATGAAGCGATTGTGGTGTTTATGCTGACCATCGCCACCCTGATCAGCCTGACCTGTAAACTCGATACCAGCGAGATCCTCAGCGCCAGCACCTTTAAATCGGGCATGAGCGCCTGTATCTGCGTGATGGGCGTCGCCTGGCTGGGTGATACCTTTGTGAAGGCGCATCTGGCGGATATTCAGATGCTGGCGGGTGACGCGCTGAAGACCTATCCGTGGACGCTGGCGCTGGTGCTGTTTTTCGCCTCGATGCTGCTCTACTCACAGGCCGCGACCACCAAAGCGCTGATGCCCGCCGCCCTGCTGCTGGGCGTGACGCCGCTCACCGCCATCGCTTCCTTCGCCGCGGTCTCGGCGCTGTTTGTGCTGCCGACCTACCCGACCCTGCTGGCCGCCGTCGAGATGGATGACACCGGCTCCACCCGGATTGGCAAGTTTGTGTTTAACCATGCCTTTATCATTCCGGGCGTCCTTGCCATCACGCTTTCGGTGCTGGCCGGGTTTATCTTCGGCGGGATCATGCTCTAGCGCAATAACCGCCTTGCTGACTGAGCGTGCTATCATCGGCGCTCTTTTAAACAGGAGCCACAGGATGAACGCCGTTGTGATCCTTTGCACCGCACCTGACCAGGCCACCGCGCAGCGTCTGGCTGACCTGGCGCTGACCGCCAGACTGGCGGCCTGCGTCACACTGCTGCCGGGTGCGACCTCATATTATCTCTGGCAGGGCCAGCCTGAGCAGAGCAGCGAAGTGCAGATGCTGCTGAAGAGTGACAGCGAGCATCAGCAGGCGCTGTGTGATCTGCTTAAAGGCGCGCATCCTTACGTGGTGCCCGAACTGCTGGCGCTGCCGGTTCAACATGGAGACAGTGAATACTTGTCATGGCTGCACGCATCTCTCGCTTAATTACGCTACTGCTGGCGCTGTTTGTCTGCATGCAGGCGCAGGCGTCACTCTTTTCCAGCCCGGCCGCCAGCCGCTTTGTGCCGGTCGATCAGGCCTTTACTTTCGACTTCGACCAGCAGGGCGCGCAGCTCAACCTGCACTGGAAAGTGAAATCGGGTTATTACCTCTATCGTCAGCAGATCCACATCACGCCGCAGAAGGCGACGCTCGCGCCTTTCACGCTGCCAGCCGGTCAGCCCCATGAGGATGAGTTTTTTGGCAAAAGTGAGATCTACCCGCAGGATCTGACGCTGCCGGTGACGCTGCAACAGGCGGGCAGTGGGGCCACGCTCAGCGTTACCTATCAGGGGTGTGCCGCCGCCGGATTCTGTTATCCGCCGGAGACGCGCAGCGTTCCGCTGAGTGCGGTGGCAGCCAGCAGCACCGTCGCCGCGCCGGTCAGCGCATCGCCCGCGCCCGCCAGCCCGCTGCCCTTCTCGCCGCTCTGGGCGCTGCTGATCGGCATTGGCGTGGCGTTTACGCCCTGCGTGCTGCCGATGTACCCGCTGATCTCCGGCATTATCCTTGGCGGATCGCGCCACTATTCGCTGGGCCGACTGTTCGCGCTGGCGATGCTCTATGTGCAGGGGATGGCGCTGACCTACACGCTGCTGGGGCTGGTGGTCGCCGCGGCGGGCCTGCGCTTCCAGGCCGCGTTGCAGCATCCTTATGTGCTGATGGCGCTCTCGCTGCTGTTTATCCTGCTGGCGCTGTCGATGTTTGGTCTGTTTTCGCTGCAACTGCCCGCCAGCCTGCAAACCCGCCTGACGCTGTGGAGTAATCGCCAGCAGGGCGGATCGCTGCCTGGCGTCTTTTTCATGGGGGCGCTGGCGGGATTGATCTGCTCGCCCTGCACTACCGCCCCGCTCAGCGCCATCCTGCTCTATATCGCTCAGAGCGGTAATCTGTGGGCCGGTGCCGGCACGCTCTGGCTCTATGCGGTCGGGATGGGATTACCGCTGATCGCTGTCACCCTGTTTGGCAATAAGCTGCTGCCAAAGAGCGGTCCGTGGATGCAGACGGTGAAAGAGGGTTTTGGCTTTGTCATCCTGGCGCTGCCGGTGTTCCTGCTGGAGCGGGTGCTGGGTGAAGCCTGGGGAGTGCGGCTCTGGAGTCTGCTCGGCGTGGCGTTCTTTGGCTGGGCCTTCAGCATAAGCCTGCGCGCCAGCGGCGGTAAATGGCGGCTGGTGCAGATTACCATGCTGGCCGCTGCGCTGATCAGCGCCCGTCCGTTACAGGACTGGGCCTTTGGCGCGCCAGCAGCGCAGCAGGCCGCTGCATCGCTGTCGTTCCAGCCGCTGGGATCGCCGCAGCAGTTGGACAGCGCGCTTCAGCAGGCTAAAGGCCGCATCACCATGGTCGATCTCTATGCTGACTGGTGCGTCGCCTGCAAAGAGTTTGAAAAATATACCTTCAGCAACAGCGCGGTGCGTGACCGCCTGGATCAGCTACAGCTGTTACAGGCCAACGTCACCGCCAACAGCGCCAGCGATAATGCGCTGTTGCAGCATCTTCAGGTGCTGGGCTTACCCACTATTTTGTTCTTTGACGCGCAGGGCCGGGAAATCGCCGGTTCGCGCATCACCGGGTTTCTCAATGCCGCCGACTTCCAGGCGCATTTGCAGAAACTCACCCCGTAAACAACACTGGACAGGTCATTGCCCGGTGAGATTGCCGGGCCTGCATACCAGAGGAGAGTCACTTGCAGCGTGAACAGATACTCGAGCATGCATTGAATGTGCTTGAACAGAACGGCCTCGCCGCCACCCTCTCATTGGAAACCCTCGCAGGGGCGGAGTTAAAACCAGAACAGCTCCGGCAGTTCTGGCCCGACCGCGACGCCCTGCTCTATGATGCGCTGCGCTATCACGCGCAGCAGATTGATACCTGGCGACGTCAGATCCTGCTGAATGAGGCGCTGTCGCCGGAGCAGAAGCTGATGGCGCGTTATGAAGTGCTCAGCGAGCATGTCAGCAAAGGACGCTTTCCGGGCTGTCTGTTTATCGCCGCCTGTAGCTTCTATCCCCAGCCCGACCAGCCCATCCATCAGCTGGCCGAACAGCAGAAGCGCGCTTCCTGGCAGTTTACACATGACATCCTGCTGGATCAGGCGCTGGATAACCCCAGCATGGTGGCCGATCAGATGGAGCTGATCCTGGAAGGCTGTCTCAGCAAGTTACTGGTGAAGCGTAACGTGCAGGATGTGGCGACCGCGCAGCGGCTGGCGGAGGATGTTTACAGCATCGCGTTGTGCCGGAAAAATGGTGCGCTGGCCTGAGGTTTTACCCGCTTTGACTGAAAAGCAGGCAATCAGTCACGTTTTGCGGGGTTTTTTAGTGAAAGCCGTTGACGGCCCGCGGCCTTTACGGTTTAATGCGCCCCGTTGCCCGAATAGCTCAGTCGGTAGAGCAGGGGATTGAAAATCCCCGTGTCCCTGGTTCGATTCCGGGTTCGGGCACCAAAATTCATATGAACGGACCTCCTCGGAGGTCCGTTTTTGTTTGCGCTGAGCGCAGGGATCTTGACCTTTTCCCCTCGCAAATCAATCTGACAGGCAACTACTGATTCCCCGGATGTTGCGGCAACAGGATAAGGCGCTGATGCCGAATTGCCGCTATTCTGGCATCTCCGAAATAGCAGCCATCCGGTAAAAACCAGCCCGGCAATATTGCTCAATATTGATCGCCGGAACAGACTGGTAAATGGGTGAAGCCGGGCTTGCTGGCCATATAAACAGGCGCACATGAAGGTTGTCGAAGCTGCGGCGTATCGACCGCCTGCTCATTTTCTACTACGCGCGGCTGTTGTTGCGTTTTCACGGCGGTGCTCTTCTTCTTATGCGCTTTCAGCGCGTTGCGAGTAGTTTCCGGCTGGCGACTTCCTGCGCCACCATACCCGGAACAGATCCGTTTTGACTGACTCAGGGTGCCGTCATGACACATAAAACGCCCATCCGATGTGCAGTAGGCTATGCCGCCTTTTGCGCCTGAACAGGGTTGCCTGCCACGAGCCGCATCAGCCGGCAGCGTGGCAAATACACCTAACAACACAATAAGCAGTACTTTTTTTATCGCGCTATCCATTATTAATATCCTTATTTGCGGGACCGTCTCGCCAGTTCACCCTTTTGTCATCACCCGTAAAAGATAGACTTGTTCACCCGCTAAGGCAGCAGACGGGCGATCAGCTCAAAAAACCGCTCTTCATCAAACCGCTGTCGTGGCCTGCCCTCGGGCGAAATAAACGTCCAGTCGCTGATCTGGCCGGCGCGCATAAACAGGCGGCCCAGGCACGAAACAGGCGAGCAATATTGGTTGGGTGTTTTATTTCTGACTTGTAGAGATCGTTGTTCAGATTATTTCCGGTTCTGTCAAAGAAAAGACTAATATGCAGTGTCTTACAACACGGCATATCTGCCAGCCTGTTTTCGCCCTGACAGAGTTCATTACGGCAGGCCCTTTCCAGGTTCTCCTGCTGCCGGCAGTTTTTTCCGACCAGCGCAGCCTGTGACGGCAGACGGCCCTGCGTTGGAAATTCCGGCGGGTACCAGACCCGATCCGTGGTTACTTCAGACATACTTTCGGCTCCTTCATTTTTAGCGGCAGTTTTATCGGATAGTTAGCACTGGCGGGGGACCAGCAGCTGGTGGTGACTTTGACCTCATCACAGGGCAAAAAGTGGACCGTAATACCGCAGGTTTCCTGTCCGGTATAATCAGGAACTGACGCAACTGTACTATGTTGCTTTTTTTGTGAATCAATCTGGCGTTTCCAAGCTTTGTATTTTTCTCTATCAGCAAAACCCGGAAAACCTTTCGATCCTCCAACCCCTGTTTCCCAGTCAATTCTAACTGTCATTCCCGGCTTCCAGACATCCGGCACGCCGTAGCAGCATCCACCGCCGCCGCCATCAAAAGGGCCGATAATATCAATACCCGACTGCCCGTTGACGCTGAAGTGGTTGATGGCCCACCGGGTGTGGTTAATGGCTTTTATTGTTCCCGTACCTCCGCTTTGCGTCTGCGCTTCAGCCTTGGGCTGACTGCATCCGCTCAATAAAAAAAGACCCAGAATCATGCTATATATCGTTATCTTCATCCTTATTTCCCTTTTATTTTTTCTTCCAGGTAAAACTAAAATAATTTAATTGTGGCGCTGACCGACAGAATTAAATCATCTTCACTCATGATAAATCTTTATGCAGGTTATTTTCGATACTGCTAAAAAACTGATGAAGAACGTTGCGGAAAAACTGAATGCTGCGGCCCGCAGAGTGGGTCCCATAAACCGGGCGAGTCATTGCAGCACTTTTCAGTGCGGCATATCTGCCAGCCTGTTTTCGGCCTGACAGCGTTTATTGCGGCAGGCCCTTTCCAGGCTCTCCTGCTGCCCGCAGTTTTTTCCGACCTGCGCAGCCTGTGACGGCAGACGGCCCTGCGTTGGAAATTCCGGCAGGTACCAGACCCGATCCGTGGTTACTTCGGACATACTTTCGGCTCCTTCATTTTCAGCGGCAGTTTTATCGGATAATTAGCACTGGCGGGGGACCAGCAGCTGGTGGTGACTTTGACCTCATCGCAGGGCAAAAAGTGGACCGTAATACCGCAGGTTTCCTGCCCGGTATAATCAGGCAGCGGCACTGTTTTGCTATGTTGCCGATTTTCGGCCTTCATTTTTTTTTCCCAAGCAAGATACTTAGCGTCATCTCCAAATCCAGGAAACCCATCGGTATCTCCACGTCCAGTTTCCCAGTCTACTCGAACTGTCATTCCCGGCTTCCAGACATCCGGCACGCCGTAGCAGCATCCACCGCCGCCGCCATCAAAAGGGCCGATAATATCAATACCCGACTGTCCGTTGACGCTGAAGTGGTTGATGGCCCACCGGGTGTGGTTAATGGCTTTTATTGTTCCCGTACCTCCGCTTTGCGTCTGCGCTTCAGCCTTGGGCTGACTGCATCCGCTCAGTAAAAAAAGACCCAGCATCATGCTATATATCGTTATCTTCATCCTTATCTCCCTTTTATTTTTTCGCCCGGGTAAAAGTTAAAAAAATTTCATTGTGGCGCTGACTGACAGAATTAAATCATCTTCACTCGTGATAAATCTTTATTCAGCTTATTTTCGATACTGCCAAAGGACTGATGAAGAGCTTTGCGGAAAAACTGAATGCTGCGGCCCGCAGAGGGGATCCCATGGACCGGGCGGGTCATTACAGCACTTTTCAGTGCGGCATATCTGCCAGCCTGTTTTCGGCCTGACAGCGTTTATTGCGGCAGGCCCTTTCCAGGCTCTCCTGCTGCCGGCAGTTTTTTCCGACCAGCGCAGCCTGTGACGGCAGACGGCCCTGCGTTGGAATATCAATATCGTCAGCGGGACGGCCTGCTCAGGTCCTCGTCGCCCTCAAACGCCAGCACGTCGAGCCCTGCCTCACAGCCCTTCACCGCCAGCAGGTGGTGGCGGTGGCTGAAGTGGACTAAAGAGTCTGTAGTCATGGGCTCTCCCCCGGGACGGCCCGTTGTGTCCAGTTAATGCCTGTTTCTGGCTTCCATTTGCCGGATTTCAGCCATCTCTTC